>JAQTYP010000381.1 GCA_028688235.1 Methylomonas sp. | reverse complement strand
TTATTTTCTTGATTGGAAAAGCCAACGCTAATATCCAGATTGCTCAGTTCCGGAACAAGGCGGTCGAAAACCGAACGTAACGATATCGAACGCAAAACCGATGTCCAAAACGACTTTCCTACACCTCTTCCGCCAACGACAACATTCGCGTCGAGCCTGAGGGCCTTCACATGAGAGAAAGGCACATACAAGGTGCCGGGTTCGGGTTCCTCGCCAAAACTGCTGATCTCAAGTGGCGAATTAAGGATTGCGTCGCGCAACGCATTCACGTCAAGCATTGTTTTTTTCCAGTGGTATGGTCTGCACGATGCCGTCGATCAAAGGGCCAAACAAGGCGCGTACAGTTTCAATATCGATTTCGGCGAGACGGCCGTGCAGAGAGTAAAGCCCGGAAAAACTGCGGTGCCATTTTACCGGCCATGGATAATGCGGCGCCGAGAAATCCGAGGATTCGAAGCTCCAGCTGCGATCAGCGACTTCGCCTGGAGGAATCTCGTCATACTGCATATCCAGGAAAAGATCATACGCGCTGTCGCGAAGCCGTTCGAGGTAGGCTATTTGTTCCGTTTCCGGCGTGAGCGCCGAAACGACCTGTAGGCGTTCGCGAATCGTCGGTACCACATTGGCGCGTCGCCAGTAATCGAACAATATCCGATAACCCGACCAAGTTTGGGTGCCGTCGATCGCGAACAAAAGCACTAGGCTTGCCCCTAAATCGGTCACGCAACTCGACGCCACTTCGTCGATACCTGCGCGCGAGTCGATCAATATCACATCGGGTTCAATGCGCTGCTCTAAAGCGGAGATCAATCTCTGTAATCGTTGGGACCAACTCTCGCGTAAGCCATCTTGCCCCAGCTTTGGCATCCAGACGCGGCCAAGCTTGGACACATATTCGCCTGGATCAACACCATGCGCTGGTACGACATAAATTTCTCCATCGTGAGAAAATTCGCTTGTGGCAAACAGGGAATCCAGTACGGCATCGCCGTTATCAACCAAGTCTTCGACCAGCCAGTCGGTGATGCCATACGCAGGTTGTTTATTCTTGGGTAGTAATGAGCTGGAGAGTCCAGGAGACTCGAGGTCTAGATCGAAAACAAGTACTCGCTTGCCAGCCTGTGCAAGCGACCACGCTACGCTAGCCAATGCGGACGATCTCCCTACCCCCCCTTTAATAGAAAAGAAAACTATCCTAGGCACACCGGAAGATTCCGGCTTTATTGACGCCCAATTACCTTCGGTTGTCAGTCTATCGACGACGAAGACCCGGTCAAAACCTTCCAACGGAAAGCTAGGCGCTTCTTCTTTTGCTTTGTTTAGGTCGGATTCAAATAAAATCGCGCGATTGATTGGATAGGCTCGATGACCCAAACTATTTAGCAAATCATCTGCAATGGTCTGTAGTGTTTCATTGGCTGCTGAGTTATCTCGTAAACCGTCGGATACGATAAGTCGGATTCGACTGTTCAGGTCTCGATTTAACAAAATTTCGCCTAATTCCTCTAATGCATCGCCACGGTATTTAGCCAATACATCTTTGACAATTGGCAATATTTGATCAAAAGTATTCACAGGAGACCTTCCTTGTCTGCAACTTTGATGAATTCAGACACCATCTTCGCTCCCTCGCGATGAGGATCAACCAATGCCGGATTAAAGTGAGATTGGTGTGCGTAGCGTTGCGACACATCCCAATTGGTAAAAGGATTCAATGTTGGCATGGCAAATTTGGAGCCTAGATGATGTCCGGCCCTAAATGTTTCGAAAATATCCCATGCATTACTTGGCTTTTTAGGTTCCATAATGTGTAGAAACTCATTACGCGCTAAATTTGTTCCTTTCAGCCTTTCTGTTAATCCCTTCAAACCGCATTCCGCTGATAATCCATAGAGGTGGTCTGCGTTAGCCCAACGATTTGCCGCGTACAGCCGTTCAGCGTCATCCCAATACCGTTGATGCGCATCCAAAAAGTCTTCAGTCACTATTATGTCCTTTGAACTCAGGCGCTAATACAGTTTTTAAAAAATTGATTTTTTCGCTCCCAGTTTGCCAGCTGTGATTCGAGTCGTGAAGCTTGGCCGCATTGTATAACAGTTGCTCAGCCTACAGGATACGGCACCGCGTTCGCGACTGGTGTGGTTCGTAATCACCTGTTCCTGCGATCTGGCTTGATGCTGAACGAACTTGATGTATCAAAAGCAGTCGGCAATATATAAGGGTTAAAACTCGCGTCGGCCGGCGAACGCATGCGCCAGAGTGCCACTGTCTATGAACTCCAGTTCGCCGCCCATAGGCACGCCGTGTGCGATGCGGGTGGCAGGGATGTGATGTTTATTGGCGATTTCCGCCAGGAAATGTGCGGTGGCCTGGCCTTCTATCGTCGAATTGGTCGCCAGGATGATCTCTTTGATGGGCCCTTTGCCTAAGCGTTGCTCCAGCAGGTCTATGCCGAGCTGCTCCGGCCCTATGCCGTCTAGTGGCGATAAGCGCCCGTGCAATACGAAATACTTGCCCCTGAAGCCGGTCGCCTGATCGATCACCCAGACGTCGGCCGCGCTTTCGACGATGCACAGCACGTCGTCATCGCGTGATGGATTGGCGCAGACTTCACAGACTTCCGTTTCGGTCAAGGTACGGCAATCGCGGCAATAAGCGATATTTTCCATGGCTTGCGAAAGAACCTTGCTCAGATGTCGTCCGCCGTCGCGGTTGCGTTGCAGCAAATGAAAAGCCATCCGCTGGGCGGATTTCGGACCTATGCCGGGCAAGCAACATAGGCTTTGTATCAATTCCTTCAGCAAACCGCCAGTCTGCATGACTTAAAACGGCATTTGAAAGCCGGGTGGCAACGGTATGCCGGAGGTCACGTCGGCCATTTTTTCTTTTTTCATGGCATTGACTTTATGTACCGCATCGTTGATCGCCGCCGCCACCAAATCCTCCAGCATGTCTTTATCGTCGCCAACCAAGGACGGATCGATACTGACCTTGCGCACTTCGCGCTTTCCGGTCATCAAAATCGTCACCAGACCGCCGCCGGATTCGCCTAGCACCTCCATGGCCTCGATCTCTTCCTGGGCTTTTTTGAAGTTATCCTGCATTTTTTGGGCTTGCTGCATAATGCCAGCGAGTGGGTTTTTCATGGTTTCTCCCATCTAGTTGATTGGTTCTATGCTGCCAGGCAGTATCCTGGCGTCGAATTGTACTTTCAAGGCCTGCACGTTGGGATCGGCATTGATCGCGTCGACCGCCGCCTGTTGCCGGTCTTCGCGGGCCTTTTGCATTTCCAGTGCCGGCGTCATTTGCTGACTAATTTGCGGCGCGATTTCGAGTTTTAAAGGCCTGCCGAAATATTTTTGCAAGGCATCGCTCAGCTTTTCTTCGGCCGCAGCGCTGACCCGCTGAAAACCGGGATCGATCAGCAGGCGGCAGACCTTGTCGTCCACTTTGTCCAGCACGCAGTTGTGGGCCAATTGCAATGTCAATCCCCGGATATTCAAGCGGTCTATGATCGCGCTCCAGTCATTGGAATTGGCTACCGGTTCTACCTCCGGTTTGGCGACGGTTTCCGCCGGCATTTCGGACGCTATGCTATGCTCGGTAGGCTGTTCGGTGACTGGCTTGGGAGCAACGGCGGGTTTCGATGGCGTTTTGCCCGGAACGGGTAAGACTGGCGCGGATGCTTCGGTTTTCTGCGGCCTGAAGGCCAGCATGCGCAGCATAATCATTTCCAAACCGCTACGCGGGTCGGGCGCCAAGTCCAGGTCGCGCCGGCCGCTCAAGCCGAGTTTATAAAACAA
>JAQTYP010000380.1 GCA_028688235.1 Methylomonas sp. | reverse complement strand
ATCCTATGCATAGGCGGGCGCGGTTGGGAATAGGCTATCTGGCCCAGGAAGCCTCGGTGTTTCGAAAGCTCAGCGTCGCGGATAATCTGCGCGCGGTGTTGCAAATTCGCTCCGACCTGACCGACGGTCAAATCGAATTGATGATAGACGAATTGCTCGGCGAATTCGGCATCGATCATTTACGTGATCAGTCGGCATTGGGTTTATCGGGCGGTGAGCGGCGGAGAGTCGAGATCGCTAGGGCGTTGGCGTCCGAGCCGCAATTCATTTTATTGGACGAGCCATTTGCGGGCGTCGATCCGATATCGGTACTGGAGCTGCAAAAAATTATCGCTCACCTGAAGGATAGGGGGATAGGTATATTGATTACCGAGCATAAGGTGAGAGAAACGCTGGAAATATGTGATCGCGCCTATATCCTTAACGGTGGGCAAGTGATTGCGGACGGGCAGGCGCGCGAACTGGTAGACAACGAGGAAGTTCGCCGCGTGTATTTGGGCGACACATTTAGTTTATAGAGTTCGAGTGTTATGAAGCAATCTTTACAACTCAGGATAGGGCAAAGTCTGACGATGACGCCGCAGTTGCAGCAGGCAATCAAGCTGTTGCAGATGTCGACATTGGATTTGCAGCAGGAAATCCAGCAGGCGCTCGAGTCCAATATGATGTTGGAAGTCGAAGAGGAGGACTTTTCGACACTGGAATACAGGGAAAAGAAATCGGAAAATACCGACCAGATCACCAGCGAGGGTTCGCAAACCGATTTGCCGGACGAATTGCCGGTCGACGTTAGTTGGGATGATGTCTATGAAAGCGCTCTGCCAGCCGGCGGAGAGGATGCGGGCGAGTCGGCCGAGTTCGAGACTTTCAGAGGCAAGGCCCAAACCTTGCAGGATCATTTGATCTGGCAGTTGGAGCTGACTCACGTTTCGGAAAGGGATTATGCGATTGCCGTGGCGATTATCGATGCGATTAACGACGACGGCTATGTCGCGAGCGAGCTAAGCGATATTTATCAAGGCTTGCTGGAACAGTTGGACGATCTGGATATGGATGAGGTGCAAGCCGTATTGCACATGATCCAGAATTTCGATCCGGTTGGCGTCGGTGCCGTGGATTTGGCCGATTGTTTGCGTTTGCAACTGCTGCAACTGCCGGACGATACGCCCTACAAGGCCGATGCGGTGGAGTTTGTCTGCAGGCATCTGGAATTGTTGGCGACTTGCGACCAGGCGCGCTTGATGAAACGGGTCGGTTTCAGCGAAGAACAATTGAAAGGCGTGCTGGCTTTGATCCGGACCTTGGATCCTAAGCCGGGCGCGCGCTTGCAGGAGGCCGATGTCGAATATGTCGTGCCGGATGTATTCGTGACAAAAATCAAAGACCAATGGCAGGTCACGTTGAATCCGGAGATTGCGCCCAAATTGCGCATCAATCCGTTTTATTCCGGCATGATCAAGCGCGCCGACAATAGTTCGGACAATGTCAGCATGAAAAACCATTTGCAGGAAGCGCGTTGGTTCATCAAGAGTTTGCATAGTCGCAACGATACCTTGTTGCGGGTGGCCAAAAGCATAGTCGAGAAGCAAGGCGAATTCTTCGAGCATGGCCCGATCGCTATGAAAGCGATGGTGCTTAGGGATATCGCGGAAGAACTGGGCTTGCATGAGTCGACCATTTCTCGCGTCACCACGCAAAAATACATGCATACCCCGCAAGGCGTTATCGAGTTCAAATATTTCTTCTCCAGTCATGTTAGTACCGACGGAGGGGGCGAGTGCTCGGCTACGGCCATTAGAGCGCTGATAAAAGAGTTGGTCGGCAATGAAAACCCGGCCAAGCCATTAAGCGATAGTAAAATATCCGACTTATTGAACGAGAAGGGCATCAACGTCGCCCGTCGCACTATCGCCAAATACCGCGGAGCGATGTCGATTCCTTCTACCAGCCAACGGAAAAGGCTAATTTAATCCAAAAAATTGGAAGCACATTTTTAATAAACAGGAGTATTTCCATGCAAGTCAGTATCACAGGTCATCACGTAGAAGTCACCGAGGCATTGAAAGCCTATGTCGAGGAAAAAATCAGCAAAGTCAAGCGTCATTTCGACAATGTGGTGGATGTTCATGTCATTTTGACCGTTGAAAAACTGCAGCAAAAAGCAGAGGCCACCGTGCAAATCAGCGGCGCCAAACTCTATGCCGAAGACACTCAGGAAGACATGTACGCTGCGATCGATTTTATGGTCGATAAGCTGGACAGACAGATCGTCAAGCACAAAGAAAAATTACAAAATCATCGTTAATTAAGCCCAGAGGACAGGGCGGATTGATTTTCGCCCTGTTTGATCTATGAAACTGGTCATTATCAGTGGTTTGTCGGGTTCGGGTAAAAGCATTGCGCTGGATACCTTGGAAGATTGCGGTTATTACTGCATAGATAATCTCCCGGTGGTATTGCTGCAGGACTTTATCGACCATGTGATGCTGGAAGATCGGGAAACTTACCAAAAAACCGCGATCGGCATCGATGCCCGTAATCAGACGGAAAAACTGGCGGATTTTCCAGATAATCTGAAGATCATTCGCGATAAGGGCATAGACTGCGAAGTGGTCTATATGCAGGCCGAGGATAAAATCATCCTCAAGCGCTACAGCGAAACTCGTCGTCGCCATCCTTTAACCACCGCGCAGCGGACCTTGCGTGAGGCATTGGAAATCGAACAGGAAGTCTTGCGGCCGGTTGCCACGCATGCCGATATTGTCATCGATACCAGTTATACCCTTTTTCATCAACTGCGGGACTTGTTGAAAAACCGGTTGGCAGAGCAAGGCAAAAACAGATTGTCGATTTTGTTCCAATCGTTCGGCTTTAAATACGGCATACCATTGGATGCCGATTTCGTGTTCGATGCTCGCAGTCTGCCTAACCCTTATTGGGTGCAGGAGTTGCGTGCGCTGACCGGAAAAGATGCCGAAGTGATAGAATTCCTGAACAGAGATGCCATCGTCAACGAATTTTTGCAAGATATCAGTCGGTTTATCGAGCGTTGGGCGCCCCGCTTCGAATCGGATAACAGAAGTTATTTGACTATCGCAATCGGATGTACCGGGGGACAGCATCGTTCGGTATTCCTGGTCGAGGCGCTAGGCAAGCATTTTAGAAGTCTGATTTCGAATGTGATTGTCCGGCATCGCGAATTGCGATAAACGCCTTCATTACCCTACATCGTTTTCCTATGACGCCAGCACTACAAGACAATAACAAACGGCTCGTCGATAGAGCCAGTGAAATTCTCGCAAAAGGCTCCCTGATCGAGATCAGAGACTTGGTTTATTCGTTGTATCCAGCCGAAACCGCCCATATTCTGGAGTCCATGGGGATGGAGCAAAGAGCCAGGATTTGGGCCGTCATTCCGCCTAGTGTGATGGGCGACATCCTGGTTGAAGTCAATGCCGAAGTCGGCAGCTATTTACTCAATATCACCGACAGAAAGGACTTGATCGCGGCTTGCGAAAATATGGGTTCCGACCAGATGGTGGACTTATTACATGTGCTGCCTGAACCGTTATTGTCGCAAGTCATCGAAACGATAGGGGCAAGCAGTCGTTCGCGTTTCGAAAAGGAGTCGGGTTACGACGAACATACTGCCGGCGGCATGATGTCGCAAGATATTCTGACTGTGCGCACCGATGTCACGCTGGATGTCGTGGCGCGCTATCTGAGGTTGCGCGGCAAGATTCCGGCCTCTATCGACAGTTTGGTCGTGGTAGATCGCAAGGAGCAGTTTCAAGGCGTGTTGCCG
>JAQTYP010000379.1 GCA_028688235.1 Methylomonas sp. | reverse complement strand
GGCACAGTTACCGAGACAATAGACCGGCTCGAGCGAAAAATGTTCATCGGTGCTGGTTTCGTGAAAGTCTATGCCCAGCGTTTTCTTCGCATGTGCTTCCAAAGCCTTGCTGTTCATAGACTGACAGGATTCGGCTCGACAGATGCGGATCGTGTGTTTGCCGGGTTTCGTGGTGCGGAAGTAATGATAGAAACTAATGACGCCGTGGACTTCCGCTTTGGAAAGATTCAAAGCTCTGGCGATGTCTTCGACGGCTGCGGATGGAATGTAGCCCAGCGTATCTTGGATGCTGTGAAGAATAGGGAGCAGATTGCCCGGCATCGTTCGATGGGCATCCAGTATGTCAAGCACGGTCGATTGTTGGCTTTGATAGTCTTGCATCATGCGCTCTTCTAAATGACGAAATATTTAGCTGGCTATTTAATCACGAACAAATGCGTTTGTGCAATGAAAGCCGATGCCGCTACCCCGCGAATTTCCTATGGTTTTCGTGGTTTTTTAACGGTTTATGACATTGGTAGCGAAAAGGTAAACAATCAATTTATCGGATGCGGAGGCTTTACTTTTTAATGATAATGGTTATCATTAAGTACGTGTGCTGTAAATCAGGTTTTGTGAGGTGCTTATGTATGTTTGTGTGTGTAAAGCCGTAACTGATCATCAAATTGTCCATGCGATCGATCAAGGTGCTTGTACGCGCCGGGAAGTGATGCGGTGCACGGGAGCCGGCGGGGTTTGCGGGAAGTGCGCTCAGAGTCTTAAGAGTTTGCTCGACGAGAGAGCCGTGCGGCAAGATTGTTTGCAGCCGGCATGAGCTTGGTTTTTGAGTAACGGTCATTAAACCGGGTCATCGTCCCAGTCCATGAAAGTTAAGTCGATAGGGCTTGGTTGCTCGCTGGACAGGACGCTGTGAATACATCCGTACTGAACGCGATTTCCATGTCGCCAACGCCTGTCCGACAAGCAACCATGCTCTGGTAAATTTTTACTTTTACATCAAAAAAGAGGACAGGATGAGCGTGCCCATCCTGTCGGACAATTATTCAGCCGGTGCGGCTTGAGGTTGAGTTTCTTGTGCTGGACTGCTGTCAGCGGCAGGTGTGGCTTCGGTAGTCGCTGCTGGCGCTTCTTCCGGAGTGCTTGTGGCGGCGGGTTGAGGTTCAGCCGATGCGGCTTCTTGTTTGGGTGCGGTTTCGGCCGGTTTGGGTTCCGGCGGCAATAAAACCTCTACTTTCGCGCTGTTGCGCAGGTTTTCTATCATGGTTTGCGCTTTCTGGCGCTGCAGCATAGGCCGAATTTGTTCTTTGACCGCGTCGAAAGGAGGAGGTGTTAGTGCTCGTGATTCTTCCCTCAATATAACGTGCCAGCCGAATTGAGTTTGCACTGGTTCCTTGCTGAATTTGCCGTTTTCCAAGGCTACGACGGCTTCGGAGAATGGAGGAACCATGCGATCTGCGGTGAACCAGCCCAGGTCGCCGCCTTCGGATCCCATCGGATCTATAGAGTGTTTTTTAGCCAGCTCTTGAAAATCGCCGCCTTTTTCCAGTTCAGCGATGATTTTCTTGGCTTCGTCTTCGGCTTTGACCAAAATGTGACGGGCTTTATATTCTTCGCCCATATTGGCCATTTTGGAATCGTATTCTGCTTTGATCTCGGCGTCGGTAACAGGGTTGGCTTTTAAATAGTCTTGCAGTGCTGCTTGTGACAACAACGAGTTTTTTACCGTTGCCATACGCTCGATGACTTCAGGGCTTTTATCCAGTCCTTTCTGCAGTGCTTGTTGAATCAACAGTTCGCGCTGTATCAATTCTTCCAGTAGTTGTTCTTTTGGAAAACTTTGGCCCTGGCTACGTTCGGTAATTTCCTTTTCCAAAGTTTCCAGTGTTTTTTTGCTGATATAAACACCGTTGACCGAAGCCACGGCGTCTTCCTTGCTGACGGTTGGAGCGGTAACTGCTGTCTCCTGGGGTTTTTCTTCGAAGCAGCCGGATAACAGCGTAGCGCTTGCCAGTATCAGAGGGATGAGTTTCAGTTTCATTTTATTATTTTCCTTTGCTGTTTTCATTGGGAGTTAAAGCATTGATACCTAGGGCGTGGATTTCTTCTTTCATCATGTCACCCAGAATCTGGTAAATCAACTGATGCCTTTGTATCAGCGATTTGGCTTCGAATTGCTCCGAAACGATGGTTACATGGTAATGGCCGCCGCCCTTGTTCCCGGCATGGCCGGCGTGCGCGGCGCTATGGTCGACGATTTCTATTAATTCCGGCTTAAGTGCTTGTTCCAGTTTTTGTCTGATCGTATTGGCGGTCATTTTGGGAATACTTGTTTGAAGGGTTTGACGGTAACGCGGGCATAAACGCCGGCGGCGACATAGGGATCGGCATCGGCCCAATTTTTAGCGGCCTCCAAACTGTCGAATTCGGCCACGATCAGACTGCCGGTGAAGCCGGCATCTCCAGGGGTTTCGGTATCGCTGGCAGGGTGGGGGCCGGCAATGATTAAACGTCCTTGATCTTGCAGTGCCTGTAGTCTTTGCAGATGGGCGGGGCGAGTTACATGGCGTTGCGACAGGCTGTTTGCGACATCCTCGGCGATGATGGCATAAAGCATTATTTTTTTGCCTCCGTTTCCGGTGCATATTTATAAAGAAAGGCCATTTGAATGACGATAAAAATAACCATCAACCCTGGGACGCCGAACGTTTTAAAGTTGACCCAGTCGTCGGTGCTGAAATGCGTCATCACATACAGATTAAGGCAGCCTATGCCGATGAAAAATAGGGCCCAGCTCAGGTTCAATCGTTTCCAAATAGTAGTCGGCAACTCCAAATTGGCGCCCATCATGCGCTCGATAAAGGTTTTAGGGCCGATGAATTGGCTGAACAGAAAGGCGCCGCCGAATAGCCATTCGATGATGGTCAATTTCCACTTGATGAATTGCTCGTTCTGTAAATACAGTGTGGCGCCACCCATAACAAGAATCAATCCCAGCGTAATCCATTGCATGGTTTCCACTTTTCGGTATTTCAGCCAATAGACGGCGACTTGCACCAGGGTTGCGGCGATGACTACCGCAGTGGCTATGTAGATGTCGTATAGTTTATAGGCAATGAAAAACAGAACGATAGGGAAAAATTCTAAAAACGGTTTCATTGAGGATTTAAGGTTTACTGATGAATGAGGGTTAAGCGTACAGGTCTACGCTGTTAATTAGGCTTTCCAGTTGAACCTGGATGGGTTGGTTGCGAGTCTGATTGTATGCCTGCAGCGCGATGTTTGTCCTTCTGTCATATTCCTTGGGTAAGTTTTGTTCTTTGCTAAGGCCGCTCTTCGCGATTGCGGCTTGGACTTGTTCCGGGGTGGAAGCCGAAATTCCCTGCTCTATGCTGCTTTGCCCATCGGCAACAAGCGCTAGAGTTTGTTTTTTGTCAAGACTCGCCTGCTCCGGTCTGATATAACCGGTTCGATTGAAGGTCAGCGAGGAATTGTGGATAGTGATCACAAGACAAAGTTCGATGTATCCAAATGATGCGCAATTGTAGAGACTTTGCTGTCAAATGTACATGAGGCTGATCGCATAACTGATAAAATGTTCGATTTCGGAGTGAGAACATGCAAGATAAAACGTTAGAAATTGAAGCGGCGGCATTCAGACGTCTATTGGCGCATTTGCGCCAGCATAACTAGGTGCAAAATATCGAGTTGATGGTAGTGGCGGACTTTTGCCGTAATTGTCTGGCGAAATGGTACGTTGCGGCCGCGGAGGAGCACGGCGCGGCTGTCGATTACGAGCAAGCTAGGGAATTGATTTACGGCATGCC
>JAQTYP010000378.1 GCA_028688235.1 Methylomonas sp. | reverse complement strand
ACCCTTTTTCGACTACTCAGGGCTTGATGTGACAAAATCAGAATTGATAGAGGTGTTGGCTCCCAAACAGCCGCATCTTCCGCTTAAAGACGTTGAGTTGGCAGTCAGATGTGTGTGGATCACTTGAGCGATACTTTGGCAAGTGGCGAGCGCATCGAGATTCGCGGATTTGGAAGTTTCTCTTTACACCATCGTTCCGCACGCATGGGCAGAAATCCTAAAACCGGCGAATCGGTTTCCTTGACTGAAAAACACGTACCGCATTTTAAACCTGGAAAAGAATTGCGCGACATTGTCGATGCTTCCAGGGAGAAGTACAAAATCGTCGATTAAGATCGACATTCCATACAGAGACAAGTATGGATGATTTGCGTGGCGCTACCCAGCGAAGGCGTAAATTTCGAATACATGGCTTGTCTCTTCAACCGAATTCATTCGATAAACACGCCCCATTTTAGGCATGGCCATCGTGAACTTCGATCATCCCTTTCATTTCGATCCCCGTTACGGCTACTCGATAGAGCAATTGCTGGCGGTCCTTCCTCCGCAAGCACCGGAGGATTTCTCGGCATTTTGGCAACAGCGCTATCGGCGCGCCATTTCGTTAAAGACCGATTTTCAGCGGTTTGCCGCCGGATCACAGGCCGGCTACAGCGTTTACGATATTCATTACCGATCCACCGACGGCTTTACCATAGGCGGATGGTTATTGGAACCGGAAGGCCAGACGGTAAGGCAATGCCTGGTCGTTGGTCACGGATACGGGGGGCGGGATCAGCCGGATTATCATTTCGATATTCCGGAAACCGCCTATTTGTTTCCTTGTTTCCGCGGACTGTCGCGTAGCCGCTGTGCAAGGGTTTCCGATCAGCCGTATATGCATGTGTTGCACGACATCGATTTTCCCGAGCGCTATATCATAGGCGGCTGTGTCGATGATTTGTGGCTGGGCGTCTCCTTGATGCTGGAGCTTTATCCCGATGCCGCCGGCCGTATCGCCTACATGGGAACCAGTTTCGGCGGGGGCATAGGCGCTTTGGCCATACCTTGGGATGAACGTATCGGCCGGGCACATTTGAATGTGCCGACTTTCGGCTGTCAGGCGCTGCGTTTGACATTGCCTACGATAGGCAGCGGCGGCGCGGTTGCCGATTATGTCAGGCAACGTGGTCATGTTCCGATGACCCTGACTTATTACGATGCGGCAATTGCTGCGACTTTTGCTATGCAACCAGTGCACGTTGCAGCAGCCTTGTTCGACCCCATGGTAGCTCCGCCGGGGCAATTCGGGATCTATAATGCCTGGGGCGGCGCTAAGCAATTGTTTGTGCTGGATGCCGGCCATTTCGATTATCCGCGGCAAGCACTGCAGGAACACCAGCTGTTAACGCAAATTCGGGCCTTTTTCCAGGATTAACCCTAACCGCAGATGAACCTAAAATTCGCGGTCAGTTCACGAAATGATTTTTCCAGGATGAATCCGCCAGACAGCGCTTCGTTAGCTGTCTTTTTGCCGGATTGATGAAATGCCGTTACCGTTTTTTTAAATTTCAACGCCGATGATTAAACGTCTCTTCATTGTTTTACTGCTGACCTTGGTGCTCGTCGGAGGACTCTTCGGGCTGAAGTTTTATCAAATTCAACAAGCCATCAGCCAAATCACACCACCACCTCCGGCCTTGGTTGCCGCCGCGACGGTTAAACAGGAGGCTTGGTCTTCATCCTTGTCGGCCGTCGGCAGTTTGACTCCCGTAGCTGGCGTCGAAGTCAGCAGCGAGGTCGCTGGCAAAATCAAGGCGCTACACTTCGTTTCCGGGCAGGCGGTCAAACAGGGGCAATTGCTGGCCGAATTGGATAGCGATACCGATGTGGCCGAATTAAAGGGGTTAGAGGCCGAATTGCAATTGGCTAGCACGCAATTGCAACGGAGCGAAAAAATGATAGGAAAGAAATATGTGTCGCAAGCCGATTATGACCAACAAAAGGCCCAACTGGAGCAAGCCCGGGCCGCCGTCGAAGCCAAGCGCACGCGTATAGAAAAAAAACGCATCACGGCGCCATTTGCAGGCGAGCTCGGCATCCGCCGGGTAAGTCCGGGCTGGTATTTGAAAGAGGGCGAAGCCCTGGTCAGCTTGCAGCAATTGCAGCCTATTCATCTGGACTTTACCCTGCCGGATCGCCATGTCGCTCAACTCGGCAAACAGCAGCTGGTCAAGGCGACGGTACAAGCCTACCCGGATAAGGTATTCGAAGGCAAAATCATCGCAATCGATCCCGCGGTAGAAAGCGGAACCCGTGCGCTAACAGTCAGGGCGGTGCTGGACAATAAGGACAAACGCTTGCGTCCCGGCATGTTCGTCCAGGTTGGCATAGCTTCCGGCCAACCTTTATCGGTGCTGACCTTGCCCGACACCGCGGTCACTTACAACCCCTATGGCAATTCGGTATTTCTGATTCAGGAAGGCGCTGCCGGATTGACGGTCCAAAGCAGGCAGGTGGAAACCGGACAAAAACGCGACGGTAGAGTGGAAATTCTCAGTGGTTTGCGGCTAGGGGATAGGGTGGTCAGTGCCGGTCAAATCAAGTTGCGCAACGGCATGACTGTCACTATCGATACTCAGCCCGCACCGGGCGAGCGGGAGACGGCACGGTGAAATTCACTGATGTATTCATACATAGGCCGGTATTGGCCAGCGTCGTTAGCTTGCTGATTCTGGTGCTGGGATTGCGAGCGATATCGGCGCTGGACCTTAGGCAATATCCCGAAACCGAGAATACCGTCGTGACCGTCACGACGGCCTATCCGGGCGCCGGCAGCGAGCTGGTCAAGGGTTTCATAACCAACCCTTTGCAGCAGGCCATTGCCGAAGCCGACGGCATCGATTATTTATCGTCCAGCAGCCGGCAGGGTAGTTCGGTCATCGAAGCGCATATGCGTTTGAACTATGATCCCAATGCGGCCGTAGCCGAGATTCAGGCCAAAGTCGCCAGTCAGCGCAACGTGTTGCCGGCCGAAGCGGAAGATCCTGTTATCACGTCGCAAACCGGCGACAGCACCGCATTGATGTATATCGCGCTGTATAGCGACAGTTTGCAAGCCGCACAACTCAGCGATTACCTGCAGCGCGTCGTCCAGCCAAAGATTCAGGCGGTAGCGGGGGTGGGTAAGGCCAAGATACTCGGCAACAAGACCTTCGCGATGCGTATCTGGCTGGATCCCGGGCGCATGGCGGCACTCGGGATCACCGCTACCGACGTCAGCGACGTGCTCAGAGACAATAACTATCTGTCGGGTGCCGGCGACACCAAGGGCGA
The DNA here is from genome assembly GCA_028688235.1 of Methylomonas sp. GTDB lineage: Bacteria > Pseudomonadota > Gammaproteobacteria > Methylococcales > Methylomonadaceae > Methylomonas. Next base: position 531 of record JAQTYP010000378.1, on the reverse strand, counting down.
TTTTGTCAAAATCGATTTGCGAGCGACGACAGATGCGGTCGATCTCCAGGAGTTTCGGCAGTTAGTGGTCGGTAATCGTAACGGCACACTGATCAGATTGAATGATATCGCCGATATAGAACTGGGTAGCGAAGATTACGATTCAGTCAACTGGTATAAAGGCAAGATGGCGATATTCATGGGCATAGAGCAAGCGCCCGGCGCCAATCCGTTGACCGTGGCCAAGGCCGTTAAGGCATTGTTGAAAGACATAGAACGTGATTTGCCCGATGCAATGCAAGTCCTGTTGCCCTACGATGCCAGTCAGTTTATCGAAGATTCCATCAACGAAGTCTTCAGTACCTTGATCGAAGCCGTGATCATCGTGCTGGTGATTATTTTCTTGAGCCTGGGTTCGCTTCGGGCCGCTCTGGTACCGGCCGTCACGGTGCCGCTCTCGTTGATAGGCGGCGCCTTCATGATGCTGGCAATGGGGTTTTCGGTGAATCTCCTGACCATGCTGGCCCTGGTATTGGCGATAGGATTGGTCGT
>JAQTYP010000377.1 GCA_028688235.1 Methylomonas sp. | reverse complement strand
CAATAAGAAGAAGTATTTCTCGTGGAACAATCGAGTAGGAGCGTACAAGGCGCACCAGAATGTCTTCGTTCGTCGAACCGGGCACAACCGCGATGGAGAATGGTTCAGGAATGCCTTGGCGACGGAGATGAAAGGCGACACCACTCAGCACATTGCGTAGGCCAACATTTGACCGTACCTCGGCGTAATATACCAATCGATCCGGAGCTGTGATCCGAGACCTTTCAGCAATTTCTGCAGTGAGCGTCGTTTTGCCCGACCCGGAGATACCAATTGCTTCGATTGCCTTGCCAACCCACCCGGTCGTAAACCGTTCCGCAAGGTCGCGTCTAGTAACGTGGTCAGAGTCGAGCACAGGAAAATCTTTGATAGGAATCATCTGCGGCCAAACGCAGCGCAGTTCCATTTCCAGTTCTTCCTGATTAAACGACCGGCCAAGCTGTTTAGAGATATCGTTAATGAAACCCCGCAGGTTACGAAACAGCGAGTTCTCGATCACAGTGCGTTGAAGAGAGTAGCGTTGCGTCAACTGGTCGCAAACCCGTTGAATGACTTCTTGCTCGGCGCCATAAATGGCCTGGATTTCAATCCTGGCTAACACACCAGGCAAACAACCATGCAACTCCGTCACCTTGGCAGCATACTGAGCACATATATCCTCGCTAGCGCCCAAGCCTCTTGCGAATTTTCCGAACTCCGCTTCCAACATTGACTGCGCTTCCTCAGGATTGGCAGGAAGATTGGGAGGGATTTTCCAGAGTAAGAGTTTTTTCCGCACGGCCGGCTCAACCTTGAGCGCGGTAAGCGTTTCGTTTCGTGCTAGGCCGTGCACTGCGCTCCAGTAAGCTAGGGGAGCAACAATAGGCGCCTCGTCGCGAGCATTAATGAGTGAGGTGACAGTATCATCAAACCTGTCACCGACAATCCATAATTGGCTGTGACCGTTTCCTGACAAATGCGAAATGGCGCTCGGAAGTAATTCCTTAACCGTAGCCGACAGTACCCATGGAGTCGGATTAAGGTTGCCATCGCAGTCTTCCGTAGGCTTCTTGATCTGGACGTATTGCCGATGCTCGGTAGCGCCCTCAGTCCATGACAAATCAAGATCATCGCTACCTTCTGGTCGAGCTTTTGCCGATGGGCCGTGGCGTTCAAAGTGATCGAATAGCCTATCCAGAATGACGGTTGCCTGATAGTCGAAACCCTTGATTGCACTAATCCCACCTGACATCACTAAATTATTCCGATATAAAGAACAACATATTAATACGTCTCGTAGCCATAGATTACAAATAAGCAGGTGTTAAAGCGGGCTAAAATCGGAAGTGTTCAACGCTCGCTTGTTGGCACGGAGTGGACTAATCAGATTATATTAGCCGAATGACCGCTTCGGATGACATTGTATGCTTAGTCTGTTCGGCAGTTTCTGGAGTGATGCGGTCGTTCAAACGGCCAAGTGTTTGCGACCACTACAGGCGGCTTTTGGCCGTAGTAGATCAGTCATGATGTAAACTTGCTTGCCGAATACCTGACATTCAACTGAGTCACCGAATTCCTGCACTATTGAAATTGGATAGCTGTTCCGACGGTCGGGGTGTTGGTCGATTCAAAACTTTCAGAAACTGGCAAGGCTCAAAAAGAAACCGATGACCTGATATTCATCGAAACCCACAATCAGACGCAGCAATCCGAATCACTCAGATCCTTGAGATATTTTTTTAATCGCCGGATTTCATTCAAACGCAATGAATGGGCTAGATTCAATGCCAGTGCCCAGTCGTTAAAACGTTGGTAACATTGCCGAACTTCTGTTGATTGGTGCATTAAAAACGCCTGGCCTTCAAGGCTATTCAGTAAGCAATAGGCTTGCTTGCCGCGAACGCCCTGACGGCGCCATCGGATATACACTGTCAAGGACCGGACCTGTTGCACGTTGAGATACAATTCGCGCGGTTCCGGAATCACCCGTCTGAAAGCGCTTGCGCACTGGTTCATCAGCCTGACCACTTGAAGATTTTCCGCTTCAAGTAGCGCAATTCTGCGCCAGGCACCCTGCCGCGTAGAAAACGGCAACCAGGCAGCGATGTGCTTATCGAACTCAACTAACATGCTTCACGTTTATCGGTGCCAGTACCCGAATAAAAGGCGTCAGCCTTCCCTTACCCTTAAAAGGTTAAAACCTTTTGTAAGCGCTTTTAGCTACCCTGCTTGGCTATCAGTCGAGTCATTTTCAATAACCGACCTCAGTTGATACTCTGCTACCGGTATCAAAGGCTCGTCGTCCCCCTGTTCCTTCGCTGTCTCAACCGCACTATCCCTACCGGTTTTGATGCCGCCGCCATTCGTTTTTTTGACAGCGATGTTGGCCTGACTTTTAGGCTTTTCTTTAATCAGCGGCGAAATCTTGGCCCGTTGGGTTTTGGATAAAATGGGCTCCGGACAGACGCCCAATAAGTCACTTGCTCTTAGCGCATTGGAGGTTTGGGCCAGAACATCCTCCCGCGTCACGCCGGTGAACTTCCATTGACCGGCCAAATTGAAGGTGCGGCGAATCGCTTTGCCGGTCACTTGCAACAGTTGCTCTGCGACCGCGCGATCAATCAGCGCAATGTGCCTTGCGGTAAACACACTGCGTGCCAAGGCATCGTAGTCGGCAATCAAATAGGCACCCATATAACCGTACGGGTTCTGGAAATAGATCGGCACCTGCAAGGGTTGTAATGACTGCGCCACCTGAATTTCAAAACCCCTAATCTCTCCAAGTCGGGCATTCAACCAGTCGGTCTTGGCCTGAATCAAGGCTTGACTCTCCGTCAGGGACTGCTCGATCTTGATTAAAAACCAATCAGCAAAGGGGTCATCGGCTTCGGCGGACAGCCAGATTAACTTCATGCGCCGACCAAAATCCAGTAAGCCGATAATGGGCTCGACGTGATCGGCGCTCTTTCGGCCAACCACTAACTTTTGAGCTTGCCGGGTTTGTATCGTCATCCGGGTTTCACTGCGCAAGTCTCCCGGCTGTTCTATGATAGTTCGAACGGGTTGGGACGCTGCCGTTTGTGACGATTCTTGATCCAAAAGAGCATTCATGATTCGCGCCTCCTAAATTTGATTTAAGCCTGTGCGACATGCACAGGGCATTTTCACATTGTTGATGGGTGTGCGCCCCGCACAGGGCATTAATGGTGTTTACGCGTGTTGTTTAGCGCCTCCCTGAGTTGCTGGATTGGTTTTTCTTGGCCTGCTTTGGCGGAGGGCCGGCTCGCAGCACGATCTGGCGATTCACCCTGGGCAGCCAGTGCTTGCTGTTTCTGCAAAACCTGCTGATCCGTTTGCTGTTTGCGTTCGCGATTGTTCCGGTAACGGATATTCAAACTGGTCAACACGGGATTGCCTTTGGCTTGTTCGTGGCATAACCAGGCCAGATACGCAACCGGGTTTCGTATCGGCTTGCTGCCGGTGCGTTTGGCTTGTATTTGCGCCGCGGTTTCATCCAGTATCATCTGCTGTAACTCAGGCGCGACTTGTTGCAGGTAAAGCTTGGCTAGCTCTCGCTCGCTGGCGTTGAAGTCCGGCGGATAGATCAGCGGGTCGCAACTATCCGCGCTTAAGTTTTTTGTCTGAATCGCTGAATCGGTGGTAGTAGTTGTTTTATTTAAACTACTACCACTACTTGTAGTAGTTATATGGTGCCTGCGGTCAAAATATTTAACTTTTAACTTCATCGCTAACCGCTTGTTTTGCATTGCTTTCTGTTTGGCTCAAAGCCGGGTTAAAAATATTGACCCGGTCGTTTTCCGCCGGGTTCACTTTTTTAACCTGGCTTTCTTGCTCCGGGTTAAATAAATTAACCCGGTGGAGAG
>JAQTYP010000376.1 GCA_028688235.1 Methylomonas sp. | reverse complement strand
CGCTATGGCTCATAATGAACTGTTATGCACTGGCAACATCAAGCATTTTTCGCAAATCAATGGCCTGATGCTTGACCATTATCAACCTGATGAAACCTGATTTTTGAATGTTTTTTCCGTAATGGTTACTAGGGGCTGTTGCCATTTTGCAATCCCCCCTTGAAATTCAATTTTTCTGCCGCATGAAATGGTTTTTCAATCAAAAGACAAGCCGCTCATGCCTCGACAACTGTTTACGGATGAATATTGGGATAAATTCAAAACCATCATGTTGAGCTTTGGGATATATGACAAACCGACGCTTCGGCAAACAGTAGAAGGGATATATTATCGGCTACGAGTAGGCTGTCCCTGGAGAGACTTGCCGGAAACCTTTGGTAAGTGGAATGCCGTATACAAACGCTTCAATGCGTGGTCACTTCAAGAAAAGCTGATGGCTATCTTTCAGGCATTGGTTGTTCAGCCTGATTTGGAATGGGTCTTTATTGATGGCAGTATCATGAAAGCGCATCAACATAGTAGCGGTGCGGCCAATGCGCAGGAAACAGCCATTGGGAAATCGGTAGCGGGCAACACGACTAAAATCCACATGGCCGTTGATGCCAGTGGGCTTCCCATCCAGTTCTCGGTAACAGGTGGCGAAGTGCATGACTGCAAAGAGGCGCCGGAATTAGTAGCAAAGCTGCCTTTGGCTGCCTACATGATTGCCGACAAAGGTTACGACAGTGAGCCGTTACGGATTCAAATTCGAGATCAAGGTGCTGTGCCAGTTATTCCAAGAAAACAGAATTCAACCATCGGTAACGATGACATGGATTGGTGGCTCTACAAATATCGCCACCTCGTTGAAAACGTGTTTGCGAGGCTCAAGCATTTCAGGGCCGTTGCCACTCGGTATGACAAATTAAAACGCAATTTTGAAAGCGTCATCGCTTTGGCTTGCGCTTTCATTTGGTTACCCATGTGAAATGGCAACAGCCCCTAGTGACGCGGCTTAAAAATACCTCAAAATTTCATTGGCGTGTCACAAAATGGCCGAAAAACTCAACATGGAAGCTACACGGGCTTCATTTTGATTGCGCCGTTCGGTTCATAGAAATATTGCAAGCCAATCGAACCTATTCAGGTAAAATGCGCCGCCCAATTGCACTTCTTGTGGCGACCATGTTTTGTTTATCCTTTCTCGTTTGTTGATCCCATGCGTCTTTTCCTGCATACATTGATTGTCATTGCCTGTCTTTTTACGGCGCGATGGGCCTCGGCCGAATCGGTCGTACCGGGTTTTCTGGTTTTGAATTACCACGACATTCTGGAGGAAGAAGAGCGGGTGCCGCCGTTCGACCGCATCGCGGTCAATAAGGGCCATCTCGACGATCATTTTGCCTGGTTGAAGAAAAACGATTATCACGTAATCAGCATTCAGGATGTACTCGATGCGATGAAGGGGCAGAAAGCCTTGCCGAGCAAGGCGGTGGTGCTGACCTTCGACGACGGCTATCTGAGTTTCTATACCCGCGCCTTGCCGCTGTTGAAAAAATACCAATATCCGGCGACCCTGGCTGTGGTCGGCTCCTGGTTGGAGCAGGGTAGTGTGGCCGGCGTCAAGCCCTTGATGAATGTGGCGCAAATTCGCGAGGCGATGGCGACCGGTCTGGTCGAGATCGCTTCCCACAGCTACGATCTGCATCACGGCATCGTCGCCAATCCGCAGGGCAACGAGCAAAGCGCCGTGACGGCCAGGTTGTACAGCAACGAATACGACGAATACGAAAAAGACGAGGACTATCGCAAACGTATTTTTTCGGAAGTCGAAAAAAGTTCGGAAAAATTGCTGCAACTGATCGGCATTCGGCCGCGAGTGATGGTTTGGCCTTACGGCGAATATAATGCGATTGCCCTGGATGCCGCCAAGCTGGCCGGCATGAAGCTGAGCATGGGGCTTAACGACGGTTTGAATACCCTGGCCGATGCCGGCGTGATGAAGCGGATGATGATTACCGACGATCTCAACGCCAAGCAATTCGGCGAAGTCGTCAAAAGCCAGCGTAGCGGCCAGGAATTGCGCGTCGCCCACGTCGACATGGATTACATCTACGACGACGACGAAGAGCAAACCAAGCGCAACCTGAACATGTTGCTGGAGCGGATCAAGGCCAGCGGCGCCAATACCGTGTTTTTGCAAGCATTTTCCGACCCGGACGGTGACGGCAATGCCGACAAGCTGTATTTCCCGAATCGCCATTTGCCGTTACGGCGGGATTTGTTCAACCACGTGACCTTGCAATTGCGCACCAAAGCCGGCGTCAAAGTCTACGCCTGGCTGCCGATGATGGCCTATAAGGCCGATGTGCCGTTGAAATGGTATGTCAAGGAATGGCGCGATGGCGAGCCGCAAATGTCCCGCCACGTCTATACTCGCTTGTCGCCGTTCAATCCCGAGGCGCGCCAGTTCGTCGGCGAAATATTCGAGGATTTGGCCAAGCATTGCGATTTCAACGGCGTGTTGTTTCACGACGACGGTATCCTGTCCGATTTCGAGGACGTATCGCTGCTAGCGATGGAATACACCTCGAAAGTCTGGGGCCTGCCGTCTGACTTCAAGACCATTCATTCGTCGCCGGAATTGCGCTTGCGCTGGGCTCAACACAAGGCCGAGTTGATGGGGCAGTTCACCGATTATCTGACCGATCGCGTCCGTTATTACCGGCCCTACATCAAAACCGCGCGCAATTTTTATTCGTTGCCGTTGCTGTCGCCTTACAGCGAGGAATGGTATGCGCAGTCGTTCCCGGCTTTCATGAAGCATTACGACTACGTCGCGGTGGAAGCGATGCCGTTCATGGAAGAGGCCGCCGATCCGAAAAAGTGGTTGACCGACTTGGTGCAAAAAACCGCCGCCTATCCCGGTGGCCTCGACAAAATGCTGTTCGAGCTGCAAGCGGTGGACTGGAAAAATCAAAAGGATATTCCGATGCCGATCTTTACCGAGCAATTCCAATTGTTGAAAAAACTCGGCGCCAAGCACATCGGTTACTATCCGGACAATGTGTTTCATGACCAGCCCAAGCTGGACGAGTTGAAGAAAATTTTCCCCGTGGTTAAAAAAGACTGAGCCTCATGGACGAATTGATAGCCCATCCCTGGGTTCAGCATGTTATCGACCAATGGTTGATAGCTCGGGAATATCTGCAGGAACTGCCGTGGCCGCTTGTCGACGAGTGGCTGTCGCGCTTCGTGTTTTATTACCCGCTATTGATGGCCTATGTATGGATGATAGGCGGCATCATTTATTACCTGCGTTGGGAGCGTAATCGCGGCAACGTGTTGTCGGATTTACCCGAGCTGGACGAATATCCGCCGGTGTCCATTCTGATCCCTTGCTACAACGAGGGCGAAAACGTCCGCGAAACTCTCGAATATCTGCTGCACCAGCAATATCCGAATTTCGAGATCATCGCCATCAACGACGGCAGCAAGGACAATACCCTGGAGATACTCCACGAGTTGGCCGACCGGCATCCGCAAATCCGCGTCGTCAATCTGGCCAGCAACCAGGGCAAGGCGGTCGGCTTGCGTACCGCCGCGCTGGCGGCCAACAGCGAAATTCTGATCGGCATCGGCGGCGACGCCTTGCTGGCGCCGAACGCCACCGCCTGGATCGTGCGCCATTTTCTCGAAGACCCCAATGTCGGCGCGGTGACCGGCAATCCCAGGATACGCAACCGTTCCACCTTGCTCGGCAAGATCCAGGTCGGCGAGTTTTCCGCCATCGTCGGCATGATCAAGCGCGCGCAACGCTCCTACGGTCATATCTTTACCATTTCCGGCGTCATCGCCGGCTTTCGCAAAACCGCCTTGCACGACGTCGGTTAC
>JAQTYP010000375.1 GCA_028688235.1 Methylomonas sp. | reverse complement strand
GCTTTATTCCGCCAGGCCTGGCAAATGGTGATGCAGCGGCATAGCGTGTTGCGTAGCGCAGTGGTCTGGAAAGGCCTGAGCCGGCCGTTGCAGGCGCTGTTGCGGCAAACGCCCTGCGATTGGCAAGAACTGGATTGGCGCGAGTCGACGCAAACGGCCGCCGAATTGCATTGGGAGCAATTCGTTGCCGACGACAGAAAACGGCTGTTCGAACTGGATAGGCCGCCGTTGATGCGCTGGACGCTGATAGCCATGCCGGATGGGTTGTGGCGTTTGCTGTGGACGCATACGCATATCTTGCTGGACGGCTGGAGCGTCGCCTTGATCGTCAAGGACGTGTTGCAACTTTATGACGGTTTATTAGCCAACTCATTACCCGAATTGCCGCCGGCGATGCAATACCGCGACTACATCGCTTGGCTGGCCGGCCGCGAATTGTCCGAGGCGCAGCGTTTCTGGCGCGATACCTTGCAGGACGCTGCGCCCGGTGCCTTGATGCCTGAGCTTACCGGGCAGCAGGGCTATCTCGATGCCTTCGAACACCTTGCCGAGGCCGATTGCCAGCCGCTGCGACAATTGGCGCGGCAACTGGGTCTTACCTTGAATACCCTGGTTCAGGCCGCCTGGGCGCTGGTGCTTGCCGAGCGCAGCGGCGTCGACGAGGTGCTGTTCGGCGTTACCGTGTCCGGCCGCAGCAACGAGCTGGACGGTATCGAAACCATCACCGGCTTGTTTATCAATACTTTGCCGCTGTATTTGGCATTGGATCGCGACATGGCGTTGGCGGACTGGCTGAAGGCGATACAAGCCAGGCAATTTGCGATGCAGCAATACGAGTATGCCTCGCTGGCCGACATCAAAAAATGGTCAGGGGCTACGCTGGCCTTCGATAGCATCGTCATCTACGAAAATTACCCGGTCGATAAAGCCTTGCTCGGCGCCGAGCGGCCGTTGCGTTTATCCGCCGTCAAAGCCTACGAACATACCCATTATCCTTTGACATTGCTGGCCATTCCGGACGATGGCTTGGCCTTGCAGATGACCTATAACGCCGCGTTGTTCCAAGCCGATACGGTTCAGGCCTGTCTGCGGCAGTTGGCGGCGCATTTGCGGGCCATGCCTGCGCAAGCGGGGCATGGCCTGTTGGCGGATTTTTTCCGGCCGGCGGCATCTTCGGTCTCGACAGCCGATTTCCTGCAGGCGACGATGGCATTGGACGAGGATTTTTAAAGCATGTGCGGGATAGCCGGTATTTATCATTTGGCCGGAGAGCCACCGGTCGAACAGGCCTTGTTGCAGTCTATGGTGGACAGCTTCGTTTATCGCGGCCCCGACGACGACGGCTTTTATCGGGAAGCGGGGCTGGGATTGGGCTTTCGGCGCCTGGCGATTATCGATCTGGCCAGCGGCAACCAGCCGATCAGCAACGAAGACGATACCTTGGTGTTGATTTGCAACGGTGAAATTTATAACTACCGGGCGCTCAGGGCCGATTTGATCGCCCAAGGCCACCGTTTCAAAACCGCTTGCGACATCGAAGTCATTTTGCATTTATACGAGCAGTACGGTGTCGATTTGTTGCAACACTTGAACGGGCAATTTGCGTTTGCCTTGTACGACAAACGCCAAAAAAGGCTGATGTTGGCGCGCGACCACGTCGGCATCGCGCCGCTGTTTTACACCGTCGCCGGCCAGCGTTTCATCTTCGGTTCCGAGATCAAGGCCATCTTGCAAGTGCCGGGCGTCGAGCGCGGCGTCGATTTGACCGGCCTGGATCAACTGCTGACTTTTCCGGGCCTGGTCAGTCCCAGAACCCTGTTCGAGAACATCCACGCCTTGCAGCCCGGCCATTTCATCCTGGTCGAACAGGGCGACGTCAAGGTCAAGGAATATTGGGATTTGAGCTATCCCTTGGCGTCGGAGTTGGATGATCGGATTTCCGAGCAGGAATGCGTCGAGCGTTTGGACGAAGCTTTGACTCAGGCCGTCGATTACCGTTTGCACGCCGACGTGCCGGTCGGTTTTTATTTGAGCGGCGGGCTGGATTCGTCGTTGATTGCCGGTTTGATCCAGCGCCTGTCGCCTAACCAGCGGCGACATTCGTTTTCGATCGGCTTTCAGGATCAGGCTATCGACGAACGCCATTACCAACAGTTGATGGCGGCGCAGGTCGGTTCCATTCACCACGAAGCGGTATTCGACAGCGAACATATTGCCGAACGCCTGCAAAGCATGGTTTTTCATGCCGAAACGCCGTTGAAGGAATCCTATAACAGTTGCTCGTTGGCGTTGTCGGCGTTGGTCAAGCAGCAAAGCCTGAAAGTGGTGTTGACCGGGGAGGGGGCCGACGAATTGTTTGCCGGTTATGTCGGCTACCGTTTGGATCAAAGCCGGGTGCAGGACGATTTCAGCCTGGAGGCGATGCTGGAAACCCAGTTACAGGAAGAATGCTGGGGCGAGCCGTTTTTCTACGAGAAAAACTATCACGAATTCAAAGACACCAAGCGGGCACTGTATTCCGCAAGGCTGCTGGAGCAAGCCGAAACATTCGAATGCACCAGCCAGCCCTTGGTCGATACTGCCAAATTGATCGGCCGCCACCCGATTCATAAACGCTCCTATCTGGATTTCAAATTACGCATGTCCGACCATTTGCTGGCCGACCACGGCGATCGCGTTGCTTACGCCAATTCGGTCGAAGCCCGCTATCCGTTTCTGGATATTAACGTGATAGCCTGCGCCAGTCGCATTCCGCCGTGTTTGCTGGTCAATAACATGCAGGAAAAATATATTCTGAAACAATTGGCGCGCCGTTATATTCCCGAGACTATCATTAACCGGGCCAAATTCAGTTTTGTCGCGCCGGGCAGTTCGAGTTTGTTGAGACAAAACAACGAATGGATAGACGATTTATTGTCTTACGAACGCATTAAACGCCAGGGTTATTTCAATCCGGATGTGATAGAGCGCTTGAAAAAAACCTATAGCGCCGACGGTTTCAATATTAATCAAACCTTCGACGACGATTGGTTGTTGATAGTCTTGACGTTTAATATCTGGCTGGAACTGTTCGCGTTGCCGGGGCGTTGATAGAACTAATGCCTACAAGTGCAATCGGGTCGATTCGAAACAAGGTCGGCATCGTCAATGGCTTCATTCGAGTAAATACGTTTAATAACCTATGACATGAATAAAAAAAACGATAAAAACAAATTCGCTATAACGGTGGTCTTGGTTTTGGCCGCGCCCATGGTTTATGCCGACACGAGTTACGATCTGGCAAAAGTCATCAACACCACCTTGATCCAGGCGCCGGAAATTCTGCAACAGCAATCGGCCGTGGAAGGGGCGGAGGCGGCGGTGCAAATTCAAGCCGGACAATTCGATCATCAAGTATTGTCCAGCTATACCAATAAATTGAATAGCGCGCCGATTCTTAGTTATAACCAGTCTACTTTTTTGAATTTAACCTATTTGCAATCCTATCAGCATCTATTGCAGGCCGGGATTTTGAAACAATTTCGCAATGGATTATCCGCCGGATTTAGTGTTGGCATTTTTCGTAAAGATATACTCAACGGCCATGCCGAAGCCAGTGCGGAGGGCATCGATTTGCAGCCGACCAACGAATCGGCGGTTAATTTTCAGTTGACTATTCCGTTGTTGAAGGGGGCAACCGAAGAATCCGCCGGCGCGGGCGAAAAAGCCGCGCAGCTGGAATATCAGGCTGCCCAGCACGATTTGACTTTCGTCATGTCGTCTATCGTACTGAATGCGATCGACGCGTATTGGGATTACAAGGTTGCCCAGGAAGTATTGGAAAGTAACCGTATCTCCGAGGCCCGCGTACAGGAATGGACGGATAAAGCCGAGCAGCAATTCA
>JAQTYP010000374.1 GCA_028688235.1 Methylomonas sp. | reverse complement strand
TTTATCCCAATATTCATCCGTAAACAGTTGTCGAGGCATGAGCGGCTTGTCTTTTGATTGAAAAACCATTTCATGCGGCAGAAAAATTGAATTTCAAGGGGGGATTGCAAAATGGCAACAGCCCCTATTTAGTGACACATTAACGGACAATAAAAAACCCGCTAAGCCTTACAGCTCGCGGGTTTTCGTACTTCTTTGCACGTCTCCGTACACTTAAATGGTACGAGAATAGGAACGCCGACCAAGGCAATGGATACCGAAGGATGCGCGCCAAAATAAGCGGTGATCGAGGCAGCCGCAACGGCTGACAAGGCAATGACAAATCCAAGCCATTGGCCGCGCCTGTTGTCCTGGCGTATGGCCTCGAATTTAGCGAGTTCGTACTTGATGGCTTCGGCTTATCTTGCCAGGCGGGTTATGCCTGGCGCGGAAACTGGATCACTTGCGCCCCGCTTTTCAATGCGTCCAGGTAATCGGCCCAGGCCTGCATCATACGTCGGCGTTCGTCCAGATATTGAGCGCGATTGTAGGCTGCTCTGACTTGGTCTTTCGGCATGTGGCATAGTTGGCGCTCAATCGCATCCGGAGACCAGCCTTGCTCATTGAGTAAGGTCGACGCCGTGGTTCTGAAGCCGTGGGCGCTCATCTCGTCTCTTTGGTATCCAAGGGTTTTTAGCGCGGTGCGGATCGTACCGTCTGACATGGGCCTGCCGTCGCCACGACTTGATGGTAAGACGTATCGACCGTTACCGGTCAATGGTTTGATGGCTTCCAAAATCTCCGCCGCCTGGCGCGATATCGGGACAATGTGTTGTGTTTCGGTCTTGGTTACAAAATAGCGCCATTCTTTCGACTCAAGGTCTATGTCCTTCCATTCCATTTGCCTAATTTCGCCCGGGCGCTGGAACAAGTAAGGTGACAGCTTTAGCGCGCACTGCACTATGAATGTGCCTTGATAGTTTGATATGTCTCTCAGTAACTGTCCGACTTGTTTTGGTTCTGTGATGGCTGCGTTGTGTTTTACTTTTTGTGCCGGTATTTGGGCGCCAACCGCTTGCGCTGGGTCGTAGTCGGTGTAACCGTGGGCGATGGCATAGGAAAAAGCGCCGCTAATGTCTGAGCGTACACGGTGCGAGGTTTCCAGTTGGTTTTTAATGATTAGCGGCCGCACGATGGCGAAAACATCCGGCGACTTCACTTCGCCGATAGGCTTGTGGCCAATTTCCGGAAATACATACAGCTCGAACCGGCGAAGTTTCTTTTGTTGGGTAATGTCGCGGACGGTATGCGCGGTCGATGCCAGCCATTCTCGGGTGACGTATTCGAAGCTGTTGATCAGCGTAAGCCCTGTATCTAGGCGTATTTGAGCCTCGACGGCCTGTTGATTGTCGGCCTTTTCCTGTTTACGTGTTGCGCTGGGATCGATGCCGTTGGCAATTTGTTCGCGGGCTGCTTCGGCTTTGCGCCTGGCGCTTTCCAGTGACGTCTCCGGATAAGAGCCAAAACCAAGCCGATTTTGCTTTCCACCAAACCGGTAAATAAATCGCCAAAGCTTTGATCCGTTTGTTTTGACTAGCAACGCCAGACATTCGCCGTCATTGATGGTGTAGTCTTTGTCTTTAGGCTTTGCAGCCCTGTAGACCGTGTCTTTATTGAGATTCTTAGCCATTGAGTGACACCGAAAGTGATACGCAGTGATACGGACGGACGTAAATTTAACGCGTATCACTAAACGTGTCACTGTTTTAGGTGTATGTCACTGCATTTTGTTGAACTTCTTTGAAGAATAAAAAACCCGCTAAGCCTTACGGCTTGCGGGTTTTCGTACTTCTTTGCACGTCTCCGTACACTTAATTGGTACCGAGGGTCGGAATCGAACCGACACTCCCTCGCGGGAACCGGATTTTGAATCCGGCGCGTCTACCAGTTTCACCACCCCGGCAAAGAATATGTGCATTATAATGACTAAAATCAGTCCTGGCAAGCACTTTTTTAAAAAATTATGCCACCAGCACGACAGCGGCTTTCAGTTTTTTCATTGCATTCTGTTCCAGCTGGCGTATACGCTCCGCAGAAACCTTGTAGCGGTCGGCCAGTTCATGCAGTGTAGCCTTTTCTTCGCTCAACCAGCGGCTATTCAGAATGTCGCGGCTTCTATCGTCGAGTTTTTCCATGGCTTCCATCAGCATGTCTTCCTTGCGATCCTGCCAGTCGCTCTTCTCCAACAACAGTGCCGGATCGGCATTGTGTTGTTCCAGATAGGCAATGGGCGCCTGAGCACTATCCTCACCGTCGTCCTCGCCCGGCTCCAGACTGATATCACGCCCATCCAATCGTCGTTCCATCTCGTAAACGGTTTTGACATCGACTTCCAGATTTTCCGCAATCAGTTCCACGTCATCCTGCGATAAGGAACTCGCGTCCTTCTTGAACTTGCGTAAATTGAAAAACAACTTACGCTGAGCCTTGGTAGTTGCCACTTTGACAATACGCCAGTTTTTAATGACGAATTCGTGAATCTCGGCCTTGATCCAATGCACGGCAAACGAGACCAAACGCACGCCCATATCGGGATCGAAACGTTTGACCGCTTTCATCAGGCCGATATTGCCTTCCTGAACGATGTCGGCCAGAGGCAAGCCGTAACCTGCATAACCTCTCGCCACATGCGCGACGAAGCGCAGATTGGACATGACCAGTTCGCGCGCCGCCACGAGGTCGCCGTCATCCCGATAACGCACGGCCAAATCGTATTCCTGCTCGGCTGTCAGTTTAGGCATTTGCGACACGACATTCAAATAACTGTCGAAAGTCCCAACCGACAAATTAACCGGCAAAGCCAACATATTATTCATAGCCACCTCTCTCGATGTAACAATTACGTTGACGGGATTCTAGCACTCGACAATAAAGAGTGCTAATAATTTAACGAAAATCTTTGCGGCTCGCGTCTAAACCTGGATAGAAGGCGCTTGCCGGGATAGCGGCAGGCACTGCACGCCTTTACGAAACAAAGACAAACTCGTTAAAATGCCGGGACGCAACACGGGATAGACTTCGGCTTATTTTCATTTTCAAACACCAACACTCAAACATGTCCAACAGCGAAAGCATCGTTTCATCCAATTTTATTAGACACATTATCGCCGAAGATCGGGCGACCAATAAAAACGACGGAAAAGTTGCCACACGCTTCCCGCCCGAACCCAACGGCTATTTGCATATTGGTCATGCCAAATCGATTTGTCTTAATTTTACGCTGGCCGGCGAAAACAACGGCAGTTGCAATCTGCGATTCGACGACACCAATCCGGAAAAAGAAAGCATAGAATACATGGAGTCTATCGAGCGCGACGTCGCGTGGCTGGGCTTTCAGTGGGCCGGCAAATACCACGCCTCCGATTATTTCGAGACACTCTATAATTATGCACTGCAACTGATCCAGCAAGGCGACGCCTACGTCGACGGTTCGTCAGCCGAGCAAATGCGCCTAGACCGCGGCACGTTGACCGAACCCGGAATGCCTAGCCCGGACAGAAGCCGCAGTATCGAAGAAAACCTGGACTTGTTCCAACGCATGCGCGCCGGCGAATTCGCCGACGGTCAGTATGTGCTGCGCGCCAAGATCGACATGGCCTCGCCCAACATCAACATGCGCGATCCGGTGATTTACCGCATACGCCGCGCCCACCACCATCGGACCGGCGACGCCTGGTGCATCTATCCGATGTACGACTATACCCACTGCCTGTCGGACATGCTGGAAGGCATCACCCACTCGATCTGCACGCTGGAATTCGAAGACCATCGCCCGCTATACGACTGGGTACTGGACACCTTGAAGACCCCGTGCCATCCGCAGCAAATCGAATTCGCCCGCCTGCAGCT
>JAQTYP010000373.1 GCA_028688235.1 Methylomonas sp. | reverse complement strand
GAATACGTCAACGAAGTCTTTTTACGCAATTCGGGTTATAGCCGCGAAGAAGTGATGGGTCGCAATCCGCGCATACTCAACTCAGGCAAGACCCCGTCCGAAACTTTCGTACAATGCTGGGAGGCGCTGATTAGCGGCGAGGGCTGGAAGGGCGAATTCATCAACCGGCGCAAGGACGGCAGCGAATACGTCGAATTCGCCATCATCACCCCCCTCCGTCAAGCCGACGGCAGCATCAGCCATTACGTTGGGGTAAAGGAGGAGATTACCGAGAAAAAGCGCATCGGCCAGGAACTCGACGCCCATAGGCACCATCTGGAAGAATTGGTCGCCAACCGCACGACCGAACTGGAGACGGCCCGCGTACTGGCCGAGGCCGCCAACCAAGCCAAAAGCGCGTTTCTGGCCAACATGAGCCACGAGATACGCACGCCCATGAATGCGATCATAGGCCTGACCTACTTGCTGCGTAAAAGTCCGCTGAACGGCGAACAACTGGAGCGTCTGGAAAAAATCGAAATGGCCGCGGAACATTTGCTGGCCATCATCAACGACATATTGGACTTGTCCAAGATCGAAGCCGACCGGCTGCAACTGGAGCAAAGCGACTTTTCCCTAACGGCCATCCTGGATCATATCCGTTCGTTGATAGCCGACAAGGCGTGTGCAAAGGGGCTGAAAATCACATTGGACGGCGACGACGTGCCGCAATGGCTACACGGCGACCCCACCCGCCTGCGTCAGGCATTGCTGAACTATGCCGGCAACGCCGTCAAATTCACCGAACGAGGCAGTATCGGCGTGAACGCCATCTTGTTGAACGAAACCGCCCATGGCCTGTTGATACGCTTCGAAGTCAAAGATACTGGCATAGGCATTGCGCCGGAAAAATTAGCAACCCTGTTCAAACCCTTTTCTCAAGCGGACACTTCGATCTCCCGCCAATACGGCGGCACCGGCCTGGGCTTGGCCATTACCCGTAATTTGGCGTTGCTGATGGGCGGCGAAGTCGGCGTCGATAGCGTACCGGGCAAAGGCAGCACATTCTGGTTTACGGCCTGGTTAAGACGCGGCCACGGCGTACTACCTCTCGAACCGAAACCAAGATCCGAGAACGCCGAACTGTTGTTGAGACAACGCTACGCGGGCTGTCGTTTGTTGCTGGCCGAGGACAATTTGATCAATCGGGAAGTGGCGTTGGAGTTGCTGCACGGGGTCGGGCTGTCTGTCGATACCGCCGAAAACGGCCGCGCGGCATTGGACAAGGCGCTAACTGAACCCTATGCCCTGGTGTTGATGGACGTGCAAATGCCGGAGATGGACGGTCTCGCCGTAAGCCGGGCGTTGCGGGGGCGATCCGAGCTGGCGAATCTGCCGATTCTGGCGATGACCGCCAACGCCTTCGCCGACGACCGCCGGGCTTGCCTGGAGGCCGGCATGAACGATTTCGTCGCCAAACCCGTCGATCCCCAAGAGCTCTACCACAAAGTGTACTACTGGCTGTCGGGTGGCCCTTCCACCGCATTACCGCCGGAACCGGCCGACGTCAGCGTAAAGGGGGCGGCGGCCTCGAACTTCGAAGCAGGATTCACCCTGCCTGGCGTCGATACCGCCTCCGGCCTGGCCAAACTCAGGGGCAATGTCGCCCAATACCGCCAGTTGCTGCGCGTTTTCGCAGAGTCTCACCGCGACGACGTCGACCATATCCGGGAACATCTGGCCGCCGGCAAGCCGACCGAAGCCGAAGCGATAACCCACAGCCTAAAAGGGGTTGCCGGTACATTGGGCGCTTTTGCATTATCGAAACCGGTGAGTCGGCTGGACAATGCCCTGCGCCGGAACGCTCCGCCTGACACCTATGGTCA
Source organism: Methylomonas sp. (assembly GCA_028688235.1). Classification (GTDB taxonomy): domain Bacteria; phylum Pseudomonadota; class Gammaproteobacteria; order Methylococcales; family Methylomonadaceae; genus Methylomonas. The sequence continues at coordinate 2,024 of JAQTYP010000373.1, read as the reverse complement.
ATTGCTGCAAGCCTGCGAGCTTGAGTTGACCACGCTGGTTCAAAACATACTGGCGCTAACGGAGGAAGACCTGTCCGCCACCGACAGTGATGAAGACGCTTGCGATAGCGAGCGGCAAAAACAAACGCTGGCGGAGCTGGAAAGCCTGCTGACCGAGAGCAACGTCAGGGCCAATAGCTTATCCCGGGAATCAGCCACCCTGCTGCGCAAAGTTCTCGGCAGCCACTATGGCGAATTCAGCCGCAAAATCGACGCCTTCGACTTCGAGGCGGCTTTACAAATCTTGCGGGAAAGATGAAACGGCAGTTTCGAGCATCAAAGCACGTCGATTTGCTCGGCGGCCAGATATTGGTCGGCATATTTCTTGTAGACCTTTTGGGCCATGAAAACGTCGTACAGATCGGGATCGATATGCCCGCCCTCTTTCATGTTTTTTAATATCGCCAACGATTCGGACAACTTTTTGCCCGGTTTATAAGGTCGCCCCGGATCGGTCAAGGCCTCGAACACGTCGGCTATCGCCATGATTCTGGCCTGCACCGACATTTGCTCCCGGCGCAGTCCGCGCGGATAGCCTTTTCCATCGACGCGCTCGTGATGGCCCCCCGCATATTCCGGCACGTTTTTCAGGTGTTTGGGAAATTCGATCGCGCCCAACATGTCTATGGTTGCGACGATGTGATGATTGATGACGTCCCGTTCTTCCCGGGTCAGGGTGCCGCGGGAAATGCTGAGATTATAGGCCTCCTCGTCGGTCAACAAGGGCTGGATTTTACTATCCAGTGCGATGTGGTATTGCCGGCGCAGCTGCTGAATGCGAGCCTGATCGGCATCCGACAGGAATTCGCCGCCTAGATTGACGCGCTTGATGAAGGTCAAATCGTCGTCGATCCGGCTTAAATTTTGTTGCAAGAGCTGCTCCGCTCGACTGTCCGAAGATTCTGCGTTCTCCAGCGCGCTGATTTTCTGCTTGAGCATGTCGATTTCCCTATCGCGTTTCAAGACTTCGAAGCGAGTCTCTATCAACGCGATACGATCGAAGATGGTCTGCAGTTTCGTGGCTTTATCCATCACGGACTCGGGCGTCGTGATTTTTCCGCAATCGTGCAACCAGGCCGCGATTTCCAATTCATATCGATCGGCATCGCTCAGTGAAAAATCCTTGAAGGGTCCTTGTTCGGTCTGGTGCACCGCTTCGGCCAACATCATCGTCAAAACCGGAACGCGGCGGGAATGCGCCCCGGTGTAAGGCGATTTCTGATCGATGGCGGTCGCGACCAGCTTCACCAGGGATTGAAACAGTTTTTCCAGATCGGCAATCAACTGCTGCTGAGTCAACACGATCGCGGCTTGCGAAGCCATCGCCGTCGTGATCTTTTGGGAAACCGCGTCGAAATCGACGACTTGGCCGCTAACGGAGTCTATCGCATTGATCAGTTGCAAAACCCCTATGATGTCGCCTTCGTGATTTTTCAACGGAATGGTCAACAGCGACTTGGTGCGGTAATGATATTGCCGGTCGAATTCTTTGGGGCCGGAAAAATCGAAATCGTCGTCGGGATCGTAAACATCCAAGACGTTGACCGCGATCTTGTTATGGTAAGAGTAACAAACCACGTGATTCAGATTGACCGAACCGTCGGGCATATACAGTGGAACGGCGGCAAAATCGGCTTTCTTGCCGGAACTGCCGCCCAAATGAATTTTCAAGCTATCGGAATGGATGATGGCGATGCGCATGTCGCTGCCTTCAGTCCGGTACAGTGTGCCGCCGTCGGCTCCGGTCAACGACTTTGCATAAAGCAAGATTTTTTCCAACAGAATTTCGGCATTTTTCTCGTTGGTAAGCGCAATGCCGATCTCTATCAATTTCTCGATTTGTTGGATGAGCTTTTGATCCGACATGATTCGCCCGTCACCTATACTTTCAGACCAATCGATATTCGACCGGCGTCAAGACCCGCGCTCCGCATACGCCGGACCGCCCCCCCCTAAGATCGCGTCCATCACAGCGGTGGAATATC
>JAQTYP010000372.1 GCA_028688235.1 Methylomonas sp. | reverse complement strand
ATCGACAACAGCAACAGCGGCCACATCACCGGGCCGCCCAGCGCCATCAATTCCTCGATGTGCTGCTCCGCTCGATGCAGATAAACCATGATATCGAGTGGCGATTGCGCGCTCATCGCGATAGTCCTGCCGGCCTTTGGCCGACAGGAGTCCTCGCGTCCAGACGCTGAGCCAGGGCTACGGCGGCGTGGGCTTCCAACACAGCCCCCAGCGATTGGCTTTTACTGCTGAGCAGACTGTGCAGCAACAACAACGGAATGGCGGTAACCAGGCCTTCGACGGTGGTTACCAGCGCCTCGGAAATGCCGCTCGACATCAATTTTGGGTCGCCGGAACCGTGCAGCGTAATGGTCTGAAAGGTTTCTATCATGCCGGTGACCGTGCCAAGCAAACCCAGCATAGGCGCGACCGCGGCGATCAGCTTCAGGAAGGTCAAGGCATGATCCAGTTGTGCCTGTTCGCTGGCCAGCGCGTCATCGATCACCAGGTACAAGGCCTCTTCATCGGTCATGGCCGATTGCTCCAGCCTGGACAATATCCTCCCGAGCGGATTGTCCAAATGCCGAACATCGGATTGCAATTGACGTTGGATACGCTTGCCGATCAGGGTCAGCTTGATGAAGCGATAAGCGCTTACCGAATAGGCCAGGCCGGCCAGCACCAGAATCAGGTAACCCACGGGGCCGCCCTGGTCGATACGTTCCGCCAGATTGGGAACCTGCACCAACAATTGCAAGGTCTGGCCGGACGATGGATCGATCGCCACGCGGGCTAATACGGTCGAGTCTTGCCGGGCAAAATCGCCCGCCAAATCCAGCAAGCCATTCTCGGGTTGCCGGGCTAACTCGATCAGCCGGGCGGTTTCCGGGCTGTAGATCAGATAACGGCCGCCTGCAATCAGCGTAAAGTCGCCGATGCGTAAAACTTCCCGCTCCGATGCTTGGCCAGTCGGCTGGTAAACAGGCCCCTTGAACTTGGAGATTCCCGCTTGCGCGTCCAGCAGTTTGTCCTGCAGCGTAAACAGCAGGGTCATGCCGTCTATAGTGGCAATGCGTTGGCTGTCGGTCAGTTGGTCGAGCAGGTTTTTGTCATCGACGCCCGTCATGCCCGGCAGCGGCCATGGATAAGTGCCTTTGAGGTTGGCTGCGAATTCGCGAACCGAGGCGAACAGATTTTCCTTGCCGACCAGGGCGGCGCTGATTTCATCAGTGGATTCTATGGCCGGAGGGCTTGTCGAATTGGAAGTTGCCGACCGACTCGACATGCCGGGCTTATCCGGGCCAAACAACGGCAAGACCATCAGTTGGGGAGGCTCTATCTTTTTGGCGATGCGCAAGCCTTGGCTGATGGCTTCGTTGTCCTCGCTGGACAGTTTTAACCATAGACCTCGACGCTTGTCCCAAATGCCGGCTTCGTGTTCGTCGAGCGTCTGGTAATACAAGGCCAAGCTGCCGACGCGCAAAAATTCCACCAGCCGTTCATCGTTACCGATGCGCAACAAATCGCGGTAGGCTTCGATGTTTTTCGCATAGTCCAACTCGATGCGATAGGCCTCCAGCAGACGCCGGAATTTTTCCGTCAACTCGATATCGTTACCGCCGGGCAGATGTTCCAGACGGTCGAGCCGGGCCATGCGCTCGTTCAATTGAAAAGGTATGCCGTTGGCGACGCGATGTTTCAGGCCCGATATGGCCTGGTTTGCCCGGGCATGCCAATGGGCGTCGACCGGATTGCCGAGGTTGGCAGTCCCGCTCGAAGCGGCCGGGTTCGGCATCGATGGCGCCGGTTCGAAGCGGCTTTGAGAGCTCACAGCCATGGCGGGCGGGTGAGTCAAAGTCAGCCAAACGGCGATAAGCAATATGTTTTTTTTACCTGGAAAAGGCATGGTTATTGGCAGCAAATGTCTTGAATATAAGCGATCAAAACTTTAACGCCGCGCCAAGTGCTAAAAAAGGAAAAATTCACGAAAACTTGGCTTCCGAATAACAGTAAAGTGGCCTCAGAAATCCGCACAATAATTTAAGCCTGATCTGGCACTCAGACCTAAAAAGGCACAGGGTAACTGGCCGTATGGAAATGTCGAATTTTTGCCAAACCGGGCGAGATAATCCTCATGCTCGCGTTAAGAATCATTAACCCGAAGTAGATTATGTTGAATCTGGCCACGTCCAAATGACCGCTAAAACCAAACTCATTCTAGGATTCATTTTTCTGGAAATTATCGATTTTATGCCATTTCCCGTGACGACTATGGTGGCGCTGTACATTGCCTGGAAAAAACCGCCTTGGTTCAAGAATCTGGTGATAGAAATGTACGATTGCGACGGAACGCGGCGATAAAGTGAAAATCCCCTACATCCAAACAGGAAGCGTTCCCAAGGCGCTCGACCGCCTCGCATCGATAATGAAGGTTTTAACTTGAAATGGTATCGACATGCGAAATCCGATCATTTTTCTTGGGCTGTTGCTCGTATCGCTGGCAGGACACGCGCACGGCCCGACTCCCCAGAAAGCCAAGGAATCCATTACCCTGAATGCGCCGGCGGCGAAAGTCTGGACGGCCGTCAAAGAATTTGGCCAAATCGCCGACTGGCACCCTGATTTGAAAAAAAGCGAAGGCGACGGCAACAATCAATCAGGAGGAAAAAGGACTTTAACCTTCCAAAACGGCGAGAGTCTGGTCGAGGAGCTCGATTACTACAACGAGGCCGAGCATGAATACAGCTACCGGCTAAAAACCGAAAACACCAAGGCCTTCCCCACCAGCTCCCACACGGTCGAGATCAAAGTCATCCCAGGCGACGCGGCCAATACCAGCATCGTGACGCTAAAGAGCCGCTTCTATCGGGGCGACACCGGCAATACGCCGCCGGAGAATCTGAGCGACGAAGCTGCCGTCAAGGCCATGACCCAGTTTTTCAAAAACGGGCTAGACGGTCTGAAAAGCAAAGTCGAATAAACACCATCAATAGCCTTGGCAGGCACGCACCCTGCACCGAACGACTGAAGACAGACAAAAAGTGACACACTGCCAGTGGGCGTGAATCGCAACCGAGTGTGCGCTGTGCCGGGGCTTCCACGGCAAATCTTAGAACAATAAAATTTCGAGGGGATGACATGAACAGATTAATTTTTAGGGGATTGACGACAGCAATGCTGGTCAATAGCATGGCCTTTGCCGCCGACGCCTATGAACCTGCTGAATACCAAGCAAAAGAGAATTACGCCATAGCCTCGACGCCCACCGCACAGGAAGTCGTTGCAACAACCAATAGGCCCGAAGACGCCGAAGTTAACGATGATGCAACGGCGCTTCAGTCAGAAGCCGTACCAGTCGAAGCCGGTCTGGAGAAATCAAAAAAGGTCAATCAAGAAAGTTCGCGCGCAGCTGGCGGCGGCGCGGTTATCGTCAGCCCGAGTGAACAAGTATCAGGCTCTAGCAACACAAGCGTGTTCATCATCGCAGGTCTGGCCGCAATCGGCATGTTCTTTTTCAGAAGGAAGGCAAGGCCTGTTTCCAGCGAGGTATCCGGCTGTCCGTCCGAGTTGCAGCATGCTCCTACTGGCGTGGAAAAATATATCGAGAAACTGACCGGAACCCAAAAGACGGGCGTGGAAAAGTATTTGGATAACCTGCCGGAAACGGCACCGCTCACTGGCGTCGCTAAATACCTAGCCAGACAAGGCAGGTCGGGCAGAAAATAGTGCGGACAACACACCACTTCAACCCGAGCAGTTTTTTTGGCTGAAGCAGTGTTGTTTAAGGGGTTGTAAGCCGGAACCCCAGAAAATTTTGTCTCATTGAATAAACCTATTTTGCGTATTCCAGCAACCAGTTCCTATTCCACTCAGGCCATCGAATCCGGCACGAATCCACCAGTAGTGAATGT
>JAQTYP010000371.1 GCA_028688235.1 Methylomonas sp. | reverse complement strand
CGATACCAAGCCGCAGTTGGAAATCTACGCCGATGACGTCAAATGTTCGCACGGCGTCACGGTGGGCCAGTTGGAGGAAAAATCGGTGTTTTATCTGCAGTCGCGCGGTGTCGATGAGGAATCGGCCAGAAACATTTTGACCTTTGCGTTTGCCAACGAGATGGTGGACAAGGTGGAAAACGGCGAGTTAAAAGCGTTGCTGGTTGCGCAGTTGTTGAAGCATTTTCCGGCGATCAATCTGTAGGGGCTTATCGTTCCCACGCTCCAGCGTGGGAACGAGAGTCCGGTATTTATAAAATATCCGTAACCGCGACTTGAATGTCCGGCAAGGCGACTAAATTGAGATTGTCGGCTTTCGAGAGCACGGATTTTTCCAGATAATCGCCGTCTTGCGGTTGGCGATAGACTTCCAGGCAGTCGTCGATCAGGTTGACGATCCAGTATTCGGTGATATTGTGGCTGGCGTAAAGACGGAGTTTTTGGATTCGGTCGAAACGCAGGGTAGTGTCGGAGACTTCAATCAGCAATAGCACGTCGGCCGCAGTTGGGTGGCGGGTCGTATAAAAAGATGCTTCCGGTTTTAGCAATACAAAATCAGGCTCCGGTTCGGACAGATCACCAAGTTGCACCGGGTTTTGTGCGCTTGGAACGGCCTGTCCGTGGGTTAGTAGGGTAAGGTAACTGATTAGGCGGTTAACATGCCCAGCATGGTTAAATCCAATGGGTGCCATATGTAATATTTCTCCTTCGATGAGTTCCATGCGGCTTTCGGGCGGAAAAATCCCGGCCTCGCCCATGCGATGCCATTCGGCCAGATTGGTCAGGTGTTTTTGCGGAAAGACGGCAGACATAGCTTTATCCAGTTAACGAATCGACTCGGGCGATTCTAGTTTTTAGCGATTATAAAATCAACGAATTCAGTACCAGACATGACCACATTTCCTATCGAACAAATCCGCGCCGATTTCCCTATCCTCGGCGAAAAAATCCGCAATAAACCCTTGGTTTATCTGGATAACGCCGCCAGTTGCCAGAAGCCGCAAGCGGTCATAGACAGCATCGTGCATACCTATAGCCATGAATACGCCAACATCCATCGCGGCGTGCATACCTTGAGCGTCAAGGCCACCGACAAGTTCGAAGGCGCGCGGGAAAAGGTCAGGGCGTTTATCAATGCCGCCAGTACCAAGGAGATCATTTTCGTGCGCGGGGCGACCGAGGCGATCAACCTGGTGGCGCAGAGTTACGGCAAATCGAAACTGAAAGCCGGTGACGAAATCGTCATCAGCGCGATGGAGCATCACGCCAACATCGTACCCTGGCAGATGCTCTGCCAGCAGATCGGCACGGTGTTGAAAGTCGCGCCGATGAATCAAAAAGGCGAACTGCTGTTCGACGAATTCGAAAAGCTGCTGAACGGCAACACCAAGTTGGTGGCCATCACCCATATGTCCAATGCCTTGGGCAGCATCAATCCTGTCGAAAAAATCATTGCCGTCGCCCATGCCAAAAATATTCCCGTTCTGTTGGACGGCGCTCAGGCGATACCCCATATGGCGGTGGACGTGCAAGCCCTGGATTGCGACTTTTACGTGTTTTCCGGCCACAAACTTTACGGCCCTTCCGGCACCGGTGTGCTGTACGGCAAGCAAGCCCTATTGGAAGCCATGCCGCCGTATCAGGGCGGTGGTGACATGATACGCAGCGTAACCTTTGACAAGACCGACTATGCCGGTCTACCGCAAAAATTCGAGGCCGGCACGCCGGCGATTGCCGAGATCATCGGTCTGGGCGCGGCGATCGATTACGTCAGCGTTGTCGGCATGGATAACATCGCCGCTTACGAAGCCGAATTGCTGGCTTACGCGACCGAGCAGGCTCTGCAAATCAAGGGCTTGAATATCATCGGCCAGGCGGCGGAGAAGGGCGGGATCTTGTCGTTCACGCTGGAACACATACACCCGCACGACATCGGCACGATGCTGGACAGTCTGGGTATCGCCATTCGCGCCGGCCACCATTGCGCGATGCCGGTGATGGATTTTTACGGCGTACCGGCCACGGCGCGGGCCTCGTTTGCGATGTACAATACCCGTCAAGAAATCGATGTGTTGATGCAAGGCATCAAATCCTTAATAGAGGTGTTTGGCTAATGTTTGAAGATTTACGCGATCTATACCAAGAAGTGATTTTTGATCACAACCGCAATCCCCGTAATTTTCGGGTGATGGAAAATGCCAATCGCCGGGTGGACGGTTTCAACCCCTTGTGCGGCGACAAGCTGACCCTGTTTTTGAAAATCGACGATCATGTGATCAGCGACGCCAGTTTTCAAGGTTCCGGTTGCGCGATTTCCACTGCGTCGGTATCGCTGATGACCGAAATCGTCAAGGGTAAAACCGAAGCGGAAGCCGATACCTTGTTCAAACAATTCCACGAAATGACCACCGGCAAGACCGAGGATATCAACCTGGAAGCGATCGGCAAGCTGGCGGTATTGGCCGGGGTGCGCGAATATCCGGCCCGGGTGAAATGCGCGACGCTGGCTTGGCATACCCTGGATGCGGCGTTGAAAAACCAGCAGGAAGCGGTCAGCACCGAAGAATAAGCCCTGTTTCTATGCATAGCTCGAAAGGCCAAAACGATGCAGTGCCGGTGTGCGGCCAATGCCGATGAGCAATATTGCCGTCATTTGTCGCGATCCGGCCGATAGTTTCGCGCGGACTTTGGCCGATCGACTGGTTCTACCGCTATTGGCGATGAGCGATGCCTTGTCCAGTGGTTGTGAGTTCTTTTTGTGTCAGAGGGAAGGGTGTTTGAAATTGCTGGACCGACAGACCCTCAAAAAAGGCGGTTTGTTTGTCGAAGTCGACCCCAGGCCCGGCGAGCAAGCTTCCTACCCGGCCCCCAAGAAAGACTTGTTGGCGCTAGCCGTCGGTAAAAAATCCAGGACCATCGTCGACGCCACCGCAGGCTGGGCTCAGGACAGTCTGGCTATGTTTCGGATGGGATACCAGGTGACCAGCATAGAGCGCTCGCCTGTCATGGCGGCCTTAATACGGGATGGCTTCGAGCGTCTGGCGCAAAAGGACTGGGTGCAAAGACGCAAGCTAGAACCGCCGACATTGCTGGTCGGTAACGCCATCGAACGGCTGGCAAACTTGCAGGAAAAACCGGATTGCATTTATCTGGACCCCATGTTTCCACCCAAGCGCAAAGCGTCAGCGGCGACTCGCAAGAGCATGGCGATACTGCGCGATATCCTGGGCGACGATCTGGACAGGCAGGTGTTATTCGATGCGGCCATCGCCGCGACGGGGCGGAGAGTGGTGGTCAAAAGCCCCGATCATGCCGAGCCCATGGGCGGCAAGCCCAGCGAAAGTTATCACGGCAAACTGCTGAGATACGATGTCTATCTGACAGACACTTAGGCCTAACCCCCTTAATACGGCCGTACTTCCCGCGCCTTGCCATGTCCTTCTTTTTGTTGCGGCCAGTCTGCGCTCACCCATCTGTTTTATAATGACAACCCTATCAGTTTTATGGGAAAGTCGGGCGACGAATTTGCAATTTCATCATGAATAAAACCATAGCCCAATTAATGACGCGGCACGTCGTGCAGGTCGAGCCCGAAATGTGTTTGTCCGATTGCGCCGAATTGATGGCGATCCACAAGATCAGTTCCTTACTGATCGGCCAAAATAACAAACCTTTAGGAATATTGACCGAACGCGACGTGGTGCGCCTTTTGAGTCAGAATGTGTCTTTGGACAGTCCCGTGTCTGAACTGATGTCCGCAAAGCTGGTGACGGTACGCGCCGACACCGATTACCGTGACGCCTATCATCTGTTTGTTCTGCATGGTATTCGCCATTTGGTCGTGATAGAGGAAGACG
>JAQTYP010000370.1 GCA_028688235.1 Methylomonas sp. | reverse complement strand
GTAGGCACTAGCGCTGACTCCGGTAAAGTTGTTCACCGTATAATGCCCGTCCGGAGAAGCCCCTATACCAAGATTGGCTTTCGTACCATAAGTCGTATGGTTTGTCCGCCATTTTTCCTGTGCTAACTGCACTTGTAATAACACAGCCTTTCCATCAGCCCGCTTCGCTCGCGTCACATATTCCGTATACGACGGATAGCCAATCGCCGCCAGTATCCCAACTACGGCCACGACGATCATCAATTCTATCAGCGTAAACGCTCGTACATTTTTTTTACATCGCTTCCGGATTTCGAATCGCTGTGCGTTCCGCGGACCTTCAAGACCTAGCTCCCCGGCAATACATGAGACGCCCAAGGACACCGATAAACAATTTATGGATTTGTGTTTCATTTCAGAGCCTCGCGACTAATTAAAAAACCTACCCCACTGCGCGAAAAGTATAACCGGTTTATCGAATAAGATTTTGATCGTAACGCTAGTGAAAGCGCGGCATCGCCCCGGCAAATAATCAAGGCTTGGCTTAATGTAGTCCTGCTGGAGCGTGGAAACGAAGAAAAACCACAAACATCCCATCAAACAACATTCATTCGTCTATACTCAGTCGCAAATTATCATGGAACGCGTAAATCATCATAAATATAATATTTGCACCGTAGCTTATGAACTAGATTAATGTTTTTTTGGAATTAGATAAAGGGCAGACCATGAAGATTCATGCGCCTTCTAGTGAACAAGGTATCACACTCACTGAAACGATTGTGGTCGCCTCGATCTCCGGCCTATTGGCGACTTTTGCCATCCCCGCTTACCAAGACATGATAGAGCGCAACCGTCTTCGACAAGCCGTGGAATCCTTCAAATCCGACTTGCAGCTTGCGCGTACCGAGGCTATAAAGAGAAGCCAGAATGTCGTAGTTTCGCGAAAAACCGGCGACGCGGGAACTTGGTGTTACGGTTTGACTCTAAGAACCGCCAGCAAGACTAGTTGCGATTGCGAAGTAAGCGATCCAGGCGCCGATAATTTTTGCGATATCAAGCGCATAATCGGCGAAAACTTCGCGCAAACCAACTTGGAAGCTGCCACCATAAACAACAATACCTTTAGCTTCAGGCGGGGAACCATTAACGCCGGCGGCGCTACATTCAGCACCCAGCAATACATCGCCCGCGTCGTTGTCAGCGATGTAGGCCGAGTCAGACTTTGCAGACCCAATCCGTTGCCTGCCGGCAAAACGGCCCTACCCAACATTCAATCAGCTTGCTGATTTTCCAATGAGTGCAATGCCATGGACATCAATCACTTGCGATCCAAAATACCGGAAAACCTAGGTTTCACCCTGGTCGAACTGATGGTCGTCATTGCCGTCATCGGCGTCGTCGTCGCGCTCGCCACCCCTCCTTACCAGAACATGATAGAGCGCAACCGGCTGAAACAAGCGGTCGAATCGTTAAAATCGGATATGCAATTTGCCCGCACCGAAGCCATAAAACGCAGTCAAAACGTATTTTTATCACCCACTATAGGCGATGACGGCACTTGGTGCTATGGACTTAATTTAGCCGCGGCTTGCGCTTGTGGAACCGCCGGTTCATGCGGAATTAAAACGGTAGCCGGTAGCGGCTTTAGTACGGCGGTTTCCATGACGGCATCGACAGGCACCAGCCTTTTTGACTCGAGGCGAGGCACCCATTCCGTACCTCCGGACGATAATTTGAATGACGTGACTTTTGTCACGGATAATTACACAGCCCGCGTTAACATAAACGAAACAGGTAGAGTTCTAATCTGTACCCCTGCCGATACAACCGGCTTGCCGGGATACCCGGACTGTTGACTTAAGTAGGTGAAAATCATGAAAAAACAGACTGGTTTTACGCTCGTGGAAATCATGATTGCCTTGCTGTTGGGCCTGATCGTCGTCGGCGCGACCATCAGCATCTACATCGCAACCGTAAACAGCAGCGCCAGCACCATCAGATCGACCCGGCTCAACCACGACCTCGAAGCGGTGACGACGCTCATGGTCAACGACATCAGAAGAGCCGGATATTGGGCCGGCGCGGCCGACAACATCGACGACGACAATCTATTCACCGCCACCGCTGGCACCATCACCAACATCAATATCCTCGAAAATGGCACCTGCATACTCTATAGCTACGATGCCGACAACGACACCACGGTGGATGCTGACGAATTTTACGGTTTCAAATTGCAGAACAACACGATCATGATCCGCCTTAGCGGCTCGGCCACCACCGACTGCAACGACGCCAACGACACCTGGCAAAATTTTATCGACAATAACCAGCTGACCATCACGACATTGCGCTTCAGTTTTGCCCCCATCGATGTCAACGCAGACGGCGACACCACCGATGGCGGAGACCTAGCAGCCACTTCGCGCTGCTGGAATCAGGATAGAAAAACAACCACAGATGCTCTCGCCTGCACCTGCCCTACCGGAACCGCGACTGATTGCAACGGCGAATACATCATACAAAATCGCATCGTCAACATCAGCTTATCCGGCCGGGTCAGCAGCGACCAAATCGTCACCAAGACATTGTCAGGCACGACCGAAGTCCGTAACAACCGGATTTGCGAGTGGGATAGCGCCAACTGTCCTTAGCCAATACACGCTTGTCATTTAACCCTAGCCACAGGTTACGACTATGAACGCCAACTCTTCCATATACAAACAACGAGGTGTAGCCGCCCTGTTTACCGCGCTAGTATTGCTGATTTGCATCACTCTGGTTGCCTTGCTCACCGCGAAAACGGTTTTGGTAGAAACTCAAATCACCGCCGACAATTACCGTTCCAGCCAGGCTTTCTCGGCCGCGAGCGCCGCCATGGACAGAGCGGTCGCCCGCTTTACCGAAAACGGCTTCGACGGTGATGACAATAACGCAGTCGATTATCCCGGTCCGGGCGATGAACCGACCGCGGCCGACTGCGCACTGCCAAACAACAGCATCAACAACAATCCCTTCAATTTTTCTAATACCAGCGGCAGTCAAACCACGTACTCCCAGTTTTATTTCGACAACACCAACGGTGTTTGCGCCGCCTCCCCGGCCAGCATGAAACGCGGCACTATCATCGCCAGAGGCTGGAGCGACGACTGCATGGCCGTCCGTACCATAACCCAGTGCGTCGGCACCGTCGGCTATTTCAAACCGGGCGTATCGCCGCAACAAGCCTGGGTCAGCAAGGCGGGCGTAGGTACCAACGGTACCGGCACCATCATCAATCGCTATACCAACACCAACGTCTGGGCAGGCGGCGATTACGGCGGCCCTAGCGCGGCATACGACACCTATATCCGCCCAGCCGATAAACAAATTGCCGATTACACCACCGCCGAATTGGATAGCGCCACTACCGCAAACACCCAAAAGGTCTCCGACCGTAATTCCGGCATAGGCCTGGACGTCATCACCGACGACGCTTTTTTGTCCAGCAAAACCTCCTCCACCAACGATGCCGACCTGAATAGCACGGCCGCCAATCAATTCTTCGATATGTACTTCTCCGAAACCAAGCAAGGCATCAAGGACATGGCATCCAAAGCCGGCCAACTTTACACCACCACGACCCCACCGAGCACCGTCGGAGGCCTGGTTTGGGTAGACGGCGATTACAGTCTCCCGGACTTGGGCAGCGCCACAAATCCTGTCACGTTGATCGTCAACGGCGATTTGACCATCAACAGCAATACCGATTTTTTCGGCATCATCTATGTTACCGGCGATGTCAAGGGTACCGGCAACCCTGTCATTACCGGCACCATCATTGCGGAAAAAACCGCCGGAGATCATTCCATGTCGGCAACCTCCACCCTTGTTTTCAAACCTTGGGGCGACGGCAGCGAAGGCGACACCCCATTTCAACCCGGCACAGGT
>JAQTYP010000369.1 GCA_028688235.1 Methylomonas sp. | reverse complement strand
ATTTCTCCCGCCGCCCATTTTCGGTGCGCAACAAATGCAAACTGGCCCGGGTCGCCTCGGCCACCGCCGGCGGCAGCGCGGTCGTAAACACATAAGTCCTGGCTTTTTGAATCAATAGCTCAATCAAATCTTCGGAACCGGCCACGAAGGCCCCAAAAGTGCCGAAAGCCTTACCCAAGGTCCCCATCAATAGTGGCACATCGTCCTGACTCAAACCGTAATGCTCGACAATACCGCCGCCGTTTGCACCCAATACGCCGAAGCCGTGGGCATCGTCTATCATGAGTCCGGCCTGATATTGCTCGGCCAGCGCCGCCAGCCGCGGCAAGTCCGCCAGATCGCCGTCCATGCTGAACACGCCGTCGCTGGCGATCAAACTCTTACCGGCCGCAGCCGCCAACAAGCGTTGTAAATCGTCGCTATCGGCATGCCGATAGCGTTTTAAATGCGCCCGCGACAACAAGCCGCCGTCCAATAACGACGCATGATTCAGCCTGTCTTCCAACACCGTATCATTGCGTCCAAGCAAAGCCGAAATCACGCCGAGATTGGCCATGTAACCGGTCGAAAACAGCAAGACCCTATCGCGCCGGCAAAATTCGGCCAGTTCTTCTTCCAGCTCATGATGAGCACGGCTATGCCCGCAAATCAGATGCGCAGAGCCGCTACCCGAGCCGTAACGATCGACTCCCGCTCGAAAAGCCGCGGCCACATCCGGATGATTAGCCAATCCCAGATAATCGTTGCTACAAAAATTGACGACTTGCCTGCCGTCGACCTCCATCAGCACGCCTTGCCCACCGTCGACCACCCGGCGCGTTCGATAAAGATTTTGTTGCCTGAGCAGTTCTAATTGACCGGAAAAATCGTAAAATCCGTTCGTCATCGAGCGTAACTGGAACCACCCATATGCACACCCAGCCTATCGAACAATTGCTTGTCGTAGTTAGTCATCGGGTTATCGGTAGTCAGCAGCTTGTCGCCATAAAATATCGAATTGGCGCCGGCCAAGAAACACAAAGCCTGCATTTCGTCACTCATGTCCTTACGCCCGGCGGACAAACGCACTCGCGATTGCGGCATCATTATTCTAGCCACCGCGACGGTGCGCACGAACTGCAAGGGGTCCAGCTTTTCGGTGCCGTGCAGCGGCGTGCCTTCGACTTGCACCAACATATTGATAGGCACACTTTCCGGATGCTTGGGCAAGTTGGCAAGTTGCATCAATAATTTGGCGCGGTCGTTTTCCGACTCGCCCATGCCGACGATACCGCCGCAGCACACATTGATGCCGGCCTCGCGTACACGCTCCAGCGTATCCAAACGGTCTTGATAAGTCCGAGTTGTAATGATTTCGGAATAATAATCCTCGGAGGTATCCAGATTATGGTTGTAATAATCCAAGCCGCCTTCTTTTAAGGCCTGAGTCTGTTTATCGCTCAACATGCCCAGCGTGACGCAAGTCTCCATGCCCAAGGCTTTGACCCCTTTGACCATTTCGACGACACGCTCGATGTCGCGGTCTTTCGGGCTGCGCCAAGCCGCGCCCATGCAAAACCGGGAAGCGCCCTGTTGTTTGGCTTGCTCGGCGGCTTTTAGCACCGCATCGACAGGCATCAAGGCTTCCGGGTTTAAATCCGAATCGTAGCGCGCACTTTGCGGACAATAACCGCAATCTTCCGAGCACGAACCTGTCTTGATACTCAACAAGCTGCTAACCTGGATCTCGTTAGGATCGAAATACACCCTATGCACGGTTTGCGCCTCGAACAACAAATCGTTGAAAGGCATCGCGAACAAGGCTTCCACTTCGTCCAACCGCCAATCGTGACGCAAAGGTGCATTTATTTTGATCTGTTCCGGGCTTACGGACATTCTGTGACTCTCCGAACTGGGTAGACAAAACGGCATAGCTTACCGCTTATCAACCTGATAATTAAAATATGGTAAACAACTGGCTTAATATTATACAGAATAAATGGCTGCCGCCGCGCTGCATCTTGTGCGGGCACCCTGGATTCGACGGTTTGGACTTATGTCCTGCCTGTTTTGCCGACTTAAAGAGAAACCATATCTGTTGCTACCGCTGCGGAGAACCCTTCGAAACCGCGATTACCGCCCCCCAATTGTGCGGCCGCTGCCTCAACTCGGATCCAAGCTTCGATGAAACCTATGCGCCTTATTTATACGACGACACCATGCGCTTTCTGATTACTCAGCTAAAGTTCAATAGCCGCTATCCTCATGCCCGTTTATTGGGAAGCTTGCTGGCGAACCATCTCGTCGAGTCCGCGGAGTTACCCGAATGCTTGATTCCGATACCCTTGCACCGTAACCGTTACCGCCAGCGCGGCTTCAACCAGGCCATCGAAATCGGCCGCCATCTGTCCAGGTACTTGACGATTCCGCTGGATTTGACGAGCTGCATCCGCAGCAAAGATACCGCTCACCAAACCGAACTTTCGGCCAAACAACGCCGGAAAAACATGAGGAACGCGTTCAGCGTGATCAAGCCGCTCGAATACCAGCATGTCGCCATCGTCGACGACGTAATGACCACAGGAGCGACAGCGGCGGCATTGGCGCAAGCCCTAAAACGTCAAGGCATAGGCAGGGTCGATGCCTGGGTATGCGCCCGGGCTTGAAACCTAGCTATTTTGCCAATTTAAGCTAAAAATAAGAAACCTTCTCTATCCTCGGCGATCGAATTCGCCATCAGCCGGACAAGGCATTGCAGATATTGCCTTTCCCAGGCTTTATGATTTACAAGATTGCCCTCACGCCCGGAGACTCCGATTATGCAAAGCATCAAGAGCCTGTCGTTATTTTTCGTCATTTTCCTACTGGTTTGCGAAGTCGCCCGTGCCGACCACGGTCATCGCGAATGGCATCCGCACGGTAGTTTTCATCGTCACCACAGCCACCCCGGATTCAGTTTTTACTTCGGTTTGCCACTGTATTCGCGCCCTTATTACTCCTATCCTTATTATCCCTATTATCCACCAAGCATAGTGACAGTACCGACCGAACCGCCGGTTTACATAGAACGTACGCCGCCGCAAACTGTACAACCTCAGCCCGGCTATTGGTATTATTGCAGCAATCCGGAAGGCTATTATCCCTACGTTCGAGAATGTCCATCCGGCTGGCGCCAGGTCGATCCTATTCCTCCTCAATAACGTGATTGAACATGAAGCAATACAGGAAAATCCTTACCATCCCAAGCAAGAAACCGGGGCGCGGACTCCTCCTAAGCGGACTCGGCTTGGCACTATCATTGAGCGGCTGCGCCCATATGCCCACCGGCCCTAGCGTCATGGTATTGCCGGGTTCCAGCCTGTCGTTCGAGCAATTCCGCCAGGACGACTTCGTTTGCCGGGAATACTCATACGGACAAGTCGGAGGGACCACCGCCAATCAAGCGTCGGCCGACAGCCAGATTGCCAGCGCCATCATTGGCAGCGCTATCGGCGCCGCGGCGGGAGCCGCTTTGGGGGGCGGCAGCGGAGCGGCTCTCGGCGCGGGGAGCGGGCTGGTCGCTGGCAGCTTGGTTGGGACAGGAGAAAGCCGGCGTGCCGCTTACGCCACCCAGGAAGACTACGATAATGCTTATGTACAATGCATGTACGCCAAAGGCCATAGGGTGCCGGTCTCCGGCCGGTTTTCATATGAAAACCCAGCCGCCATGCAAAAACCCTCCACGCCGATTCCGCCGCCACCGCCCGGCTCGCCCCCGCCGCCCCCGCCGCGTTGATTACACACTATCCGGGCGGGAATCGAAGTCTTATACAAAAGCAACGTAAATCGGCTGACTACATCCACTACCCTGCTTCCTACGAAATACGCCAATCGAGAAGAAGACATTTAGGCGAACTAAAGCTCGCAAAATACACTGGAGAACCAAGTATCCCCGCGTTCGTAGCCCGGCGGCTG
>JAQTYP010000368.1 GCA_028688235.1 Methylomonas sp. | reverse complement strand
CGGCGGGATGGCTGCGGCTATGCATATTGCACCAGATGATGCCGTTCATGCCGCGGGTCGCACCGAATGTGTTGGGGTATTTGGCACACAGGTCGTGGGCCAGATCCTGATAACGAAATGCCAATTCGAATTGGCCTTGCTCGCCCAGATTCAGACCCATGATGGAAAACGAATAGATGACCGATTCGTCCATGCCGCCTTGCAGGCAATGCAGCGTGGATTGTGCCGCCGACAAATACAACTGCGGCACCAAGCCGCACAGATACAAATCGGGAATCAGTTCGCTGTAAAACGCCAGCTCTATCTTGCTTTTACGCTCCTGGGTGAACGGCATGTCTAAAATCTTGGACCAGACGTCGCCTTGCTGGCGGATTTGCGCCATCAGATTTTCCATGCGTTGCCTGGCCTGATCGGGATCGTCTGGGATAGCTTTGTCGAAATAGGCCAGTCCACGGTTGGCGGTTTCTATGGCTTTGTTGAAATTGCCGAACGACGACAATGAGGTGGTTTGTTCGGCCAGGGCTTCGGCTTTATCCATGTCGCTGAGCGCATGCTCTATCAAATGATTCAGCAAGCTTTCCGAGAGTTCGTAGCGTCCGCACATCAAACTGGTTTTGGCCAGGCGTTGATAAATTCTGTAGGTCAAGGGATAGGCAATCTCCCAGCAATCGTCCTGCAGATAGTCGTGGGCCTTCAGGAAAAATTCGTTGGCAGCCTCGGAGGCCAACGCATCCAGGGCCTTGTTGCCGGCATGGAAATTGATGTCGGCCAGCCAGTATGATGTTTCGCTATCCGGCGTGGTAGGCAGGCCCTGATTGAGATGGGTGCAGATAGTGAATAGATTGTCCAGATTTTCCAAATTGACGTTATGTTTGACAGCGCACTGATATTCGCTAGCTCCCACTGCCAGTATATTTATGGCTTCCTGGTCGGCGTTAATCGCTATCGCATCGAGCAAGCGCTTGCCTATCCGCCAATGAATGGCAGGCCTGAGCTTGCTGTCGACTTGGCGTAATACGGCTTCTTGTACGCGGTCGTGTACGAATTGCAGGTCGGACTTGTTTTCCAGCAGCAGGCTCAGGCTCAAAACCGGTTTCAAGTCTTCGAACAATTGATCTATACGCATGTCGGCGACCAGCGCCACTTCGTCGGCGGTAAAACGGTTACCCATGCAGGCGCAATGATTCAGGATATGCAGGGTTTGCTCCGGCAATTTCCGTACTTTGGAACTGAACAATTCGACGACGCTGGCCGGCATTTGAGTATCGCGTATGCGCTGCATGTTCCAGGTCCAATGCTGTTCGGCATCGGTGTTCAGCAGACCTTCGTTATAAAGCCAGGACAAGCTTTCGCTGACGAACAAGGGATTGCCTTCGGTCAAATGAGCGATGAAGCCGGCCAGGTTGGCGGTGGTTTCCAGCGGCGAATCGAGGATGTAGGCCACCATTTCATGGCAGTCGGCGTCGCTGAGGGCTTCCAGGCGGACTTGGGCCAACGGGCCTTCCTGCTCCTGCACCGTGCGTATCAATTTAGTCAGGGGGTGGGCGCTATCGACCTCGTTGTGCCGATATGCGCCCATCAGAAATAGATAAGGGTGTTCCTGATGATTTGCAAACAGATTCTGCAGGAAATCGAAGGTGGCGGTATCGCACCATTGCAGGTCGTCTATGAATAAGACCAAGGGATTGTTTTCGCTGCTCAGGCAAGCCAGAAAGCGTCCGAACAAATTGTTGAAACGGTTGCGGGCTTCGACCGGCGGCAGATGCGCCGGCTCCGGCTGAGGGCCGATGATGAAGCTCAATTCGGGGACTACGTCGCTGATGACCCCACCGTTATCGTCGACGGCTTCCAGGATTTTGTCGCGCCAGACGGCTACCTGATCGTCGCTTTCGGTCAGAAAGGTGCGTATCAGGTTGCGCAAGGCCTGGATCAACGAGCTATAGGGGATGTTTTTTTGATACTGGTCGAATTTGCCGGAGCTGAAGTAGCCGCGATTTTTGACCAAAGGCTTTTGTAATTCCTGAATCAAGCGGGTTTTGCCTATGCCGGACAAGCCCGAAATCAATACCGAGCGAAACTTGCCTTGCATGACTTGTCGATATTCGCTCTGGATCAACTCGCTTTCAGGCTGGCGGTCGACCATCTTGGAGATGAATATGACCCTGTGGCTGCGATCATGCTGGCAGATCGTGAAGTCTGTCACGCTGCCGTTTTGGATGAAATCCTGCTGGCACCGCATTAGGTCCGCCAACAGACCGGAGGCGCTCTGATAGCGTTTTTCCGGTTGTTTGAACGTCAGTCTGGCGACGATCTCCGCCAAGACATGCGGAATCTCGGGATTAATCTCGTCGACTTTACAGGCTTCTTCGGCCAGATGAGAATGGATCAGCTCCAAGGGGTCGCGAGAAAAAAACGGCAATTTGCCTGTGAGCAGCTCATAAAAAACGATGCCCAACGAATAGAGATCGGTGGAGAAATCCACCCGGTAATTGATGCGTCCTGTTTGTTCCGGCGAGGTATAAGCCAGGGTGTTGCGCACGAACTCGGGGTCGTAGATGAAATGGCTGACGTCCCGGATATCCAGAGGAGTGATGAAATCGGTCAGGCGCAAGCTCAAGGTGCCGGGTTGGACCAGTATATTGTGGGGCTTGATGCCGCCGTGCGTGATACCGGCATCGTGTACGGCCTGCACCGTATCGACCAGGGTGCAAGCCAGCGACAGAAAGTCGCTCAATGAAATGGCAGGCTGTCCACTAGCCCAGCTATCCAGCGGCAAGCCGCTGAACCAGGGTTGAATGATGAAATGCTGGTTGTCGCTGCTTTCCAGGGCCAGTGGCGTCGAGACCCTAGGATCGTGCAGCACTTTCAGGCGTTCGATCTTTTGGCGCAAATGCCGGGACTGGTCCTCCCAGCTGGACAGCAATTTCAGGCATTTGATGACCAAGGGGTATTCAGGGATATGCTTGTGGAAGCCTTTAAAGACCTGGGCTTGCAGACTTTCGCCGAGTTTTTCCGACAACACGTAGTTTTCCAGGCGGGGAAAATCCGAAGAGCGGTCGTTATTTGTCGTGAGTCCAAGCATGTTCAACCTGCCATCGGAAACCAAAAGTGCTGCCCGCTATCCTATAGTGAATCTTAAGGTAAAACCAGCCGGTAAGATTTCAAGGATAGCGGTTTCGCTCCTAACGATCATGAAGTCGGTGCATTACCCCGGAAAATGAAAGCAACCATGCCCCACCAGTAGTGATCCGAAGTTGGCCACTATTCGATCGTTTTTCCGGGTCCAACAAAGCCAAAGATACCTTGTTCGGTCTAACGATCGTTCTGGGTTTGAATTCGAGTATCAAACCGGCCGGCTTTTCGATAAACTCCCATCAGGCTCCTAGGGTGTGTGTTGTTATGAAGCTCAGGGGTAGGCGACATGAAACCCGACCATGGCGCCGATAGGCCAATCAAGGCGACTCGGGTGAGTCACTTCTTAAGGAGTATTAGTTTGAACGCTAAGGTATCGAAGGCCGTGGTTGCTTATGGCTTGGCGGGGCTATTGCCGATATTGACGCTATACCTGCGGCTCCGTATTTTGGTGGACTTCGGCGAACGTCCGCTATTGATTTTGTTTATGCTGCCCATCGTTTGCGTCGCGCTGGCGGGTGGTATGGGGCCCGGTTTGGTCGCTACGCTGGTCACTGCGCTACTGACAGGCTATTTCATGATTCCGCCTATCGGCAGTTTTGGTTTTGCCGCCACGCATGATTTATTTCAATGGGGCCTGTTGATCGTCAACGGCCTGTTGGTCAGCGCGGCGAGCGGGATGTTGTACCGGATCAGGCAGGAAGAAAGCATGCGCCGGCAGCAACTGGAATCGGCTCTGTCGCTTTCCCGCCGGCATCAGGAATTGCTCAGCCGCAGCAAGGAACGCCAACGCCATCTGGCGAC
>JAQTYP010000367.1 GCA_028688235.1 Methylomonas sp. | reverse complement strand
AAGCCGGCGTCGGCTACCGCCTGCGGCATACGGTCGATATTCCGCCCATCATGTTCAGTGCCGACGAAATCCAGGCTTTGGTGGTCGGCGCACGCATGGTCAAAACCTGGGCCGGCACCGAACTGGGCTATTCGGCCCGATCGGCATTAGACAAGATCACGGCGGTGATTCCGTCCGAATTGCAGGGTAAGATCGAAAACAGCAAGCTGTTCGCGCTGCGTTTCGGCCCGCGTCCCGATTTGGACGTCAATCTGGACGTTTGCCGCAAGGCGATCGATGAAAAACGGCTGCTAAAACTGCGTTATTGCCGCGCCGACGGCGAGTCAAGTCAGCGACGCATCCGTCCGCTAGGCCTTTACTTCTGGGGCAAGGTCTGGACCTTGGTCGGCTGGTGCGAATTGCGCGACGATTTCCGCAACTTCCGCGTGGATAGGATACAAAGCATGGAACCCGAAAACGCCACCTTTACCGATGCCGAAGGTCAAACGTTGGAGGATTTTGTCAAACGCATGACGCAGAGCTGATCGCCGGCGACACTCAGTCGAGCACATCCAAGGCTTTCAGGCTGGCCTTGCCCAGTGATATGCGTTTGGCTAATGCGTCTTGCCGCTCGATATCGATGTTCAAAGCAAAACTGTAGATATGACCTTGTTTTGCGACCCATCCAACCCACCAGCCTATGCCCGGTTCGGAGGCGTTGACCCAGCCGGTCTGCCGTAAAGAATCCAGCCGTCGCCTCGCTCCATCCGGATGATGTCGCGGACTTGTTCCTGCACATCCTGAGGAAACGACAACTCGCCTTGAGCCAAACGGGCGAGAAAAACCGTTTGTTCCACGGCGCTGATCTGCAGCGGACCACGCAGCCAAAACCGATCGACCACATCGCCGATTTCGCCGTTGCCATAGTCCGGCGCGGCAACGCCTCGCCGCATGCGATCAAGGCTGATGCGCCGGGCCAATTCCTGATATACCGGCACATTGGAGATTTTGATCGCCTCGCGCAAGCTCATATCGCGCTCCCACGCCTTGAATGGCTGCGGCTTGCCGCCGTAAGGCAGGACTTCGTCGACATCCTTGACCGCGCCGACCGAAAGCCCGATCAGGCTATTGGCGATTTTGAAGGTCGATCCCGGTACGAAGCGAGTCTCGGCCCTGACACGATCATGCCCGATAAAAGCCTTCGCATCGGCGTCATACAAAACGAAGGTTCCCTGCACGCCCGCGTCGGCAAACAGCTTGCCGATGGCCGGGCTATCCCGCCAATCGAGGGCATGGGTTTGTTGGCAGATCATCAGCAAGAAGGCGACGAATAGATATTTCATGTTTTAGATTTCCGTTTAAAACTGGTTTAACGTCCATTATATCGGCGCACAGACCGGAGTAGCCTGCCGGACTTACGAGCGCTCGACCGGCTAAACCCGAAAATTCCCGGTCTTCCGGACGGCGCATCACAGCATCGACCGCATCCCGTAAACAGGCCTCTGCTCTCGGTCGAAGTCACCCCAGGCAAAACATTTCATCGCGCCTCCCCGGTTTGGTTTGGTTTGGTTTGGTTTGGCTCAGGCGCCGCCGCTGTTTTTTTCGGCAAGCGACTTCAACGCGGCCAGACCATCCTCGAATTTGCCGCCTATCATCTGGTCCATACTGAACACCAGGCTCATCAATTTGGAAATGTACGGATTGGGGCCGAAAATGGCTTGAGTGACACGGGTAACGCCGTCCTCGGCTTGCAGGATAAACTCCAGGGTATTTTGGGCCGGGAAGGGTTTGATGAAGTCCATGCGGATCGTTATGCGGGTGGGGGCCACCGACTCCAGAATCTCCATGCGTCCCTGACCGATTTCCCGGTTGCCCTCCCATTCGTAAATAGCACCCGGCCCGCTAGGCGCACCGCTGTAGTTGCGCTTCATGCCGGGATCGATTTTTTCCCAGGCCGACCAGCTTTGCATGCTGTGTAGATCGTTGATCAGCGGGAAAATCGTTTCCGGCGCCGCCTTGATGACGACAGCGCGCTGGACCCGGAAGCTGTCGGGTTTGGCGGCCGCATAGATCAGCACGATGACGAGCAGCACGGCTAAGACGATAATAATGGTTTTGATCATGGTTTTTTCCTCTAGGTGGGCGGACTTAATCGCCCGGCAAGCCGGGAAGCTCTATCACGGGTCTGACTTCGACCGTGCCTTTGCGCACCATCGGTATCCGTGCGGCGATGCCGATGGCTTCGTCCAGATCCCGAGCCTCGATCAGATAATAGCCACCCAACTGTTCACGGGTTTCGGCAAACGGACCATCGGTGACGAAACGCTTGCCGTCGCGCACCCGGACGCTGGTCGCCGATGCTGCGGCTTGCAAGGGACTGGCGTCCAGATATTGCCCCTTCGCCTTTAGTTCGTGCGCCAGTTGGGTGGATTCTGCGTAACACGCCTCGCGCTCGCTCTCCGCCAACCGTTGTTCTTCAAAGTAAATCAACAACATGTATTTCATTATCTGCTCTCGTGCAAGCTGGGATCAGCGGGTTTTCGGACGATATACGCCGCCGCACCGCACATCAGTCGCAATGCTGAACATAGGTGATGATGCTGATCACGGCGCCTTGCGGATCTTGCACCACGCAGAAACGCCCTACCTGCGGGATGTCCTGCGGCGGCAAACAAATTTTCCCGCCGAGTTCCACGGCCAGCTTTGCGGTGGCGTCGACATCGTCGACCGTGACGTAAACGCCCCACTGCGGCGCCATGCCTTCGGCGCTGGCCGGTATCTTCATCATACCGCCGCTAGGCTCGCTAGCGTATTTCACCAGGGTGTATTCCATTTCCGGTGTGGATATCGGCGCCGGTTCCAGCGCCCAATTGAATAGCTTGCCATAAAACTGTTTAGCGGCATCGGTATCGGTGGTCAATAGTTCGCACCAGCTGAAGGCGCCATGTGTGTTACAGGGTTGGTTCATGATTTTTCTCCGTTGCTTGAGTGGGTTTGCAGTGTGTCAGTTGCCGCGACTTTGATTTGCGGCGAAAAAAGCTTCCATCCGGCCTTGCAATTCGCTTGGATCGATATCTTCTACATGGGTCGCGATCAGCCAATGGTGGCCGAAGGGATCGATCAGCGAGCCCATGCGGTCGCCCCAAAACTGATTTTCGACCGGCATGGTTTCCTTGGCGCCCGCTGCGATAGCCTGCGAAAACACCGCATCGGCATCGCTCACATACAAATGCAGCTTGACGCTAGTGCCGCCCAAGGTATGCGGCGACGTAGAATTCGGATTTGGATATTCGTCCGAAATCATAAAGTGCGATTCACCGATCTTGAATTCGGCATGCCCGACTTTGCCGTCCGGCCTATGCAGGCGTATCACTTCGCTGGCGCCGAAGGCCTTTTTGTAAAATGCCAGCGCCGCGTCCGCGACGTGGACCGTCAAATAGGGCGTGACGGTATGGCAACCGTCCGGGATGGGTTTGATTTGAGTGGTCATAATATCCTCCTGCTTGTGGAAAATGTTTTGTATGCCTAACCTCAACCACGGACCGCCGCTTCGATTGTCGCGATGTCGATCTTTTTCATCTGCATCATCGCCTCGAACGCGCGCTGGGCGGCAGCGGGATCGGGACCTCCGATCGCGCCGGTCAAAGCCAACGGCGTAATCTGCCAGGACACACCCCATTTGTCCTTGCACCAGCCGCACGCACTCTCGTGTCCGCCGTTGCCGACGATGGCGTTCCAGTAGCGATCCGTTTCGGCTTGGTCATCGGTTTCAACCTGAAACGAGAACGCTTCATTGTGTTTGAACACGGGTCCGCCGTTAAGCCCGAGGCACGGAATGCCCATCACGCTGAACCGGACCGTCAACACATCGCCTTTCTTCCCGGACGGAAAGTCTCCCGGGGCCCGGTGTACCGCGCCGACGGATGAATCGGGGAAGGTTTCGGCGTAAAACCGCGCAG
>JAQTYP010000366.1 GCA_028688235.1 Methylomonas sp. | reverse complement strand
CAACGCGTCGGTCGATTTGCGAAACTGGTCGACCATTCGGCTGAGTTTCTTTTTACGCTTTTTATCGTTCTTCTTGATTTTCCACAGATGATAATAGATATCGCCCCATATTCCCTTGCGGCTACGGCGATCTCTGAGCGCCCCCTGGCTTAACCATATCTCCAGTTCATTGACCGCCGCGGTTTGGCGTATCAGTAAAAACGTGGTGATCGCCAGCAGCATTTCCGTCAGGTGGCCTATGAATACACTCAACGTCGCCGCAGGACACACCAGCGCTAGGACGATCTTGATTTCCCGCCTCCAACGTTCCATCAAAATCAACCGACCATCGAAAAGCGGTAGCCGAATCCGCGCACGGTTTGTATCAATTCTTCCCGGCCGAATTCAGCCAATAATTTGCGTAAGCGCCGAATGTGTACGTCCA
This sequence comes from Methylomonas sp., assembly GCA_028688235.1. Taxonomy (GTDB): domain Bacteria; phylum Pseudomonadota; class Gammaproteobacteria; order Methylococcales; family Methylomonadaceae; genus Methylomonas. The sequence continues at coordinate 3,517 of JAQTYP010000366.1, read as the reverse complement.
CCGTCCGCTCCTCGATGTAAACGCTACGTCCCCACACCTGATCCAACAGATGCGTGCGGCTATAGACTTTATCGGGATTGCTCATGAAGAATTGCATCAACCTGAATTCGGTGGGGCTGACATCCAGGGTTTTGCCGGCAATCGTCAGTCTGTGCTGCTCGGCATCCAGGGTTAAATCACCGACACTGAGCTGGCCGGACTCGCTTAATTTGCCTGTACGGCGCATGACCGCCTTGATCCGGGCGATTAATTCCTTAGGCGAAAATGGCTTGGTGACATAATCGTCCGCGCCGATTTCCAGGCCGCGAATCTTGTCCTCTTCTTCACCGCGAGCAGTCAATAAAATGATCGATAAATCTTTATAGCCGGACTCTCTTTTTAATCGCCGAGCCAGCTCGACACCAGTGATGCCGGGCAACATCCAGTCCAATACCAGCAGATCGACGCGGATTTCCGCCAATGCTTGCAAAGCCTGTTCCGCGCTACCGACAGCCTCAACGTGAAAATTGGCTTGTTCGAGTACCATTACCAGCATTTCCCGAATGGCGTCATCGTCTTCCACGACCAGGATATTCAAATTCGACATAATGATTTTTGTATCGGCTTAAGCAACTCGAAAATTTAACAACGCGATGTTACCTTTTTATGACAATCCAAATCCTTTCGCGATAACGCCTCTCCATACGGGAAACGGTCGGGGCGGCGGGAGATTGAAACGGTTACGGCAGACCGGTCAAGTCGGCCAGCGCATCAACTACCAATCCGGAGCCTATCGCGATCATCAAAATATCCGAAGCGACGCGCACCAGGCGATAGCCGGCCGGAGGATATCCGATTTGCCTGATTACGTTATCCGGCAAATCGTAAAATATCACGTCGCGCGGCAGAGGACGGCCGAGCGACCAGCGCTTGGCATGCCCCGGCGGCCAGCAGCCATTTTGTTTCTTGGCAAGACCGGGCGGACACTGGCCTCGCCGGTATGCATCTACATAATATGAATTGATGATATTCCGGTGCTGGTCGTTAAAATACCTTTGCCTGACGAACGGTTCCACGCGCGGATATTCGTTCCAGCTTTTGCGCTTATGCTCGGCGTGTTTTTTATGATGCGAGGGATTTGGCTTACCCGCTTTGGGCGGCTTATCTGCATAAACCGGCGAAATAATGGAAATAGTCAACAATGCAATCGCCCATTGCCGGAGAAACGCAAAACGATATTTGGTCATGACATCCTCCCTTCCATAATCAAAGCCAAATCCTATCAGTTATTAATAGAAAAATCGGCAGAAATTTAGCGTTGAATGAAGTTTGAATGATAGTGTATCCGGAAGGATAAGGAATATGCGCAAAATAACTTCTCGAAACAGTAAGCATTGTGGAGGTTCGGTGACTCGCTCGACAGGACGCCGTGAATACGTCCATGTAGGCTTGGCGGCGGCTATCCCTGCCGGCCGACACCTGCCAATCGAGTCACTGAACCTCCTTTCCGATTTTGAAGAAGTTACTTCATGCTCCTTCCTAAGCATAACAAAGACACCATGGCCGCGGACCGCAAAGACCGCTGCCATGGTAAAGACGACTACTGTTTAGCCGTCCGAATCGCAATATCGGCGCGCGCCTGTAATTGATTCAGCACGGCTTCGAACTGAGCCCTGCCGAATGCAAGCGCCATGTTTTTTTCGATGAGCGTTAATTTGGCCTTGTCTGCTTCCGTCATCGTGCCGTCGGTGACCCGCTCAATGCGGGCGACAATCTTGCCGCCCGCCGAATTATCGATCACAACCAAACTGGGACGGTCGGCTTGCGGCTTGGGCGCACGGAAAATCGCTTGCCTTATCGCAGGATCGATATCACCCGCCATCCGGGTCATACCCGCAACCTTTTTGACCGGCGACTTGAAAACCTGAGCCACTTCGGCCATGGTTTTACCCGCCGCCAATTCCTGTTTGATTTTATTGGCACTGTCGATGGCTTGCTGTTCGGCCTTATCCTTTTGCAAAGCCGCGATGACATCCCCTTTAACCTCTTCCAACGATTTCGTCGTGGCCGGAGTATGCGACAGCATGCGTAAAACCACTAATTTTTCGCCATCCACTTCGATCGGTTCGCTGTTATTGCCTTTCAAAACCTCTTCGGAAAACGCCGCCACCCGGACTTTCTCGTCGGCGGCAATTCCTGGGCCTGTATTGCGGGTAAACATTGCCGTCCTGGCTACCTCTACGCCCAGCAATTTGGCGGCGGCTAGTAGATTGTCGGGATTTTCGTAACTGACTTCGCCCAGTTTCTCGCCCAATTCACCGAATTTGCTCTCCGCCTGAGCCTTCTTATAGGCCTTGGACAATTCCGGCTTGGCAGCCTCGAACGACTTAACCTCGCCCGGCACTAATTCGGTCACCTTGATCAGATGATAACCAAACGCCGATTTGACGGGTTCCGACACCTCGCCTAGAGCTAGGCTGCCAGCGGCCTCTTCGAAGGCTTTTTCCATGACACCGACATTGAACAAACCCAAATCCCCACCGTTTTTGGCAGTCAGTTTGTCATCGGAAATTTCTTCCGCTAATTTGGCAAAATCTTTGGTATTCAACTCTTGTTTGGCCTTTAGTGCTTTTTGCAAGACCTGTTCTTCATCGGCATTGTCCTTGCCGAACGCGAACAAAATATGACTGATTTTGCGTCTTTCCGGCGCGCTGAACTGAGCTTTTTGATCTTCGTAATAGGCCTTTAGTTGCTCTTCCGATGCGTCGATATCTTTAGCCAGTGCGTCCAATGATAATTCGACGTATTCGACCGCAACCTGCTCTTCGGTTTTATATGCCTCTTGGTGTTGTTGGTAATAGGCATTGATCTGATCGTCAGAGGGCAGCTCGGTGGCTGGAACCAGCGGAATCGTCAAGTATTCGACGTCGCGCTGTTGATTTTGAATCTTGAAAAATCCGTCGACTTCGGGCTTGGTAACGAAACCGCTGTCCACCACGGCGCGTTGCACCTGCTCCATAATCAGCGCTTTCTTGACCCTGTTGACGAATTCGTCAGAGGACATGCCTTGAGAACCCAGCAGAGTTTGATATTGGGTTTTATCGAACTTACCGTCTTTTTGAAAATATTCCAGCGACTGGATAAAGTTTCTGGCCGTTTCGTCGGTCACGACCAAATCCTGGTCGACTGCATATTGCAACAGGACTTCATCGCGAATCAGCTTTTCCAAGGCTTGCTTTTTCAGCGTATCTTCGTCGAATTTCATGCCTTGCAGATTTTGAGCAAACTGCTGATAGGCTTGTGTCACATCGCGTTGGAAAAACTCCTTATCGCCGACAGTGACGACGGGCGATTCCTTACCGCCGCCCAAATAATTCTGTATGCCCCATAAGCCAAAAAGCACACAAATGAGCACTAATATGATCGATGCAAATACGCCCTGCACCTTTTCTCTAATCTCTAATAGCATAGCCCTTGTCCTTAAACTGCATTTAACCTGCCGATACAGGCGATAAAATTAACACGCAAAAAAAAACCC
>JAQTYP010000365.1 GCA_028688235.1 Methylomonas sp. | reverse complement strand
GATGGCCAAAGGCGAGTCCGTTTACCTGAAAAACTGCGTCGCTTGCCACCAACTCGATGGCAAAGGCATCGACGGCTGGTATCCTGCGCTACGGGCCAGCGCCAAAGTCACAGGCAACATGGATCAACTGATAGGCTTCGTTCAGGCGGGGACCAGCAAGATGCCTTCTTTCCGTAAACTGCCAGACAATGAATTGGCCGAATTGATTACCTATATCCGTAACTCTCCCGATATCGGTAATAGCGTGGGTGATGAAATTCAGCCCAACCAAATCACTCCTAAATGGGATGACGATGAATAAACCTATGGTTTTTTCGTCTGACTCATTTTCCAATTTTTGTTGAGGTAAAAAACTATGTCTGCTGTTGTAGCTGAACATGATGATCATCACGATCACCACGACCACGGCCCGGAAAAGGGTATATTAAGGTGGATCATTACCACCAACCACAAAGACATCGGCACCATGTATTTGGTGTTCGCGCTGGTGATGTTCTTTGTTGGCGGCACCATGGCCTTGATCATTCGTTCCGAATTGTTCGAGCCCGGATTGCAATTCGTCGATCCCAACTTCTTCAACTCGATGACCACCATGCATGCCTTGGTGATGGTATTCGGTGCGGTCATGCCGGCATTCGTCGGTTTGGCTAACTGGATGATTCCGATGATGATAGGTGCGCCGGATATGGCTTTACCTCGGATGAACAACATGAGCTTTTGGATGTTGGTGGCCGGCGTATTGCTGATTGCCAGTACCCTATTCATGGAGGGCGGCGCGCCTGCTTCCGGCTGGACTCTGTATCCGCCGCTGGTGTTGCAAACCGGTAAAGCCTTGCCGTTCGCTATTTTCGCCGTTCACTTGTTGGGCGTTTCATCTATCATGGGTGCCATCAACGTCATTGCGACCATTTTCAACATGCGCGCTCCCGGCATGACATTGATGAAAATGCCGTTGTTCGTCTGGACCTGGTTGATCACCGCATTCCTGTTGATCGCCATCATGCCGGTATTCGCCGGTGCGGTGACCATGCTGTTGACCGACCGCTTCTTCGGCACTAGCTTTTTCGATGCTGCTGGCGGCGGTGATCCGGTTCTGTATCAGCACATCTTCTGGTTCTTCGGACACCCTGAAGTCTATGTGATGATTTTGCCGACCTTCGGCGTGGCTTCCACCATCATTCCGGTCTTTGCCCGTAAACCTTTGTTCGGATACTCTTCGATGGTTTATGCGACCGCCGCGATTGCCTTCTTGTCGTTCATCGTTTGGGCTCACCATATGTTCACCGTGGGTCTGCCTATCGCCGGTGAGTTGTACTTCATGTATGCCACGATGCTGATCGCGATTCCGACCGGCGTCAAAGTCTTCAACTGGACCGCAACGATGTGGAAAGGTTCTATGACCTTCGAAACCCCGATGCTGTTTTCGATTGCGTTCGTCGTGTTGTTCACTATGGGGGGGTTCACCGGCCTGATGATGTCGGTCGCTCCGGTAGATTTCCAATATCACGATACTTATTTCATCGTTGCGCATTTCCATTACACCCTGGTGCCTGCCTCGGTATTTATTTTGATGGCTGCCGGATATTATTGGTTGCCGAAATGGACCGGTAACATGTACAACGAAAAAATCGGTAGACTGCATTTCTGGTTGTCGGCGGTTTCCGTTAACATTCTATTCTTCCCTCAGCATTTCTTGGGGCTAGCCGGTATGCCGCGTCGTATTCCCGATTATGCGATTCAATTCGCCGATTGGAACATGGTGTCCAGCATTGGTGCGTTCATCTATGGATTTAGCCAGTTGTTGTTCGTGTACATCGTCATCGATACCATCAGAGGCGGTACCGGTGAAAAGGTCTCTGACGAAGTTTGGGAAGACGCCAGCAAGCACAGTCTGGAATGGACCGTTCCTTCCCCGGCGCCTTACCATACCTTCTCGACACCACCGGAACGCATTCCGACCGAGCATTTTTAAGGTTGGTCAATCGATGAGGCAAACCCCGGCTATTATGGCCGGGGGTAGTGAGAAAAATGGATACTAGGAAAAAAAATATTCTGACGGCAGCGATCTTAATCGTTGTGGCGTTGACAATTTACGCGCTGGCTGTGATGAAGGCGATTTCGCAATGAGCGAAGAGTTGCAGCGGAAAAACACGAAGCTGGTCAAAAAACTGATCATCGTGGCTTTGCTGATGTTCGGGTTCGGTTATGCCTTAGTGCCGATATACAATGTACTTTGCGATATAACCGGACAAAACAAAAAAATTGAAGCGTCGGCCGAGGGCGAAAAAGCCTTCGTCGTCGATCAAAATAGAGAAGTGACGGTTGAGTTTGTGACCTCAATCAACGAATCGACGCCCTTGGATTTCCGTGCGGAAACCCGCAGTCTCAAGGTCCATCCGGGGCAGTATTACACAGTCAATTTTTTTGCTAAGAACAACCTTGCCGGACCCATTAAGGCCCAAGCCATTCCCAGCATAACGCCGGGGCTTGCCGAAGAATTTTTTAAGAAGGTGCAGTGCTTTTGTTTTGAGCTACAAACGTTCGAGGGTCACGAAGAAAAGACCATGCCGGTCCGCTTCGTCGTTAATCCTGAACTGCCGGAGCGCTATAAAACGATTACGTTGTCATATACTTTTTTTGATAGAACTAATAACACTGAAAATTGAGAGGGGAAGGGTATGTCTTCACATGATGCTTATTACATTCCGCATAAGGCGGTATGGCCGGTAATGGCCACTGCGGGTCTGATGCTGATGTTGGCGGGATTCGCCAATTATTTGAACGGTTCTTCGATCGGTTCCGGCATGATGATGGCCGGATTTGCCGCATTCATCGTCATGCTGGGGCTTTGGTTCGCGTTGCAGGCGAGCGAGAGCGAATCCGGCATGTACAACCATGGTGTCGGCATCTCTTACCGCATGGGTATGATGTGGTTCATCTTTTCCGAAGTGATGTTTTTCGGTGTGTTTTTCGGCGCACTTTGGTATGCGCGCAATATTTCCGTTCCTTGGCTGGGCGAAACGGGGTTCGTCAGCGGACCTGGCCGTTCGACTCACGACATTCTGTGGACCGCATTCGAAAGCACCTGGCCGACCAACGGTCCGGGTAACGTCGGCGGCGAATTCGAGCCCATGGGTGCATTCGGCTTGCCGTTTTTGAATACGCTGATTCTGTTGACCAGCGGCGTGACCTGCACCTGGGCGCACCATGGCTTACTGGCGCAAAACCGCGATCAATTGATCAAGGGTTTGGCGGCAACCGTCGGTTTGGGCTTTTTATTCGTGGCCTTTCAAGCGACCGAGTATTACGAAGCCTACCATGAGATGGGCCTGACGCTGGGTTCCGGCATCTACGGCTCGACCTTCTTCATGTTGACCGGGTTCCATGGCTTGCATGTCTGCATCGGTGCAATCATTCTATCGGTCGTGATGTTCAGGGCCTGGAAAGGCCATTTCAAACCCGAAAACCATTTCGCCTTCGAAGCAGCCGCCTGGTATTGGCACTTCGTTGACGTGGTCTGGTTGGGCCTGTTTATCTTCGTTTACATCATGTAAGACGATTAAGCTTAAAAAAGCGCGTTCCGTTTTTGGTACGCGCTTTTTTTTTGTGCGAAAGTTAAGGATTAGCAGTGGGTTGCTTGGTATCGGTCGAATGGACTTGCTGTATCCTTGCGCCTATGCCGCCCGGTTTAAACAGGCCGCCGGCCACTGCTAAAAATAATAAAATAAACAGCACCAAAGACAATCCTATGCGAAAGGTCAGGGCTTTAGCTGTTTTACGCGATTGCTCCTCGTTTCCGCTTTTAACCAGATGAAATAAAGCCGAACCTAGGCTTCCGATAATGGCGATAAAAATGACGATGGCAATAATTTTTATGGTCATGGCAAATCAGTAACTGAAACGAAGTGTGCCATTCTGGATGATTC
>JAQTYP010000364.1 GCA_028688235.1 Methylomonas sp. | reverse complement strand
ATACTGTCTGCTTGGCAAACGTAAAACCATCGTGAGTTGCAAAAAATCCGTAGTTCCAACCGACAACTGTTAAAAATGTTAACTGATTGAAATGTCTGGGGAACTGCATCATTAGGTGACAAAGTTAGGCTAGGTTTATCCGGCGGCCCGCCATACCCCCAACCTCAAAACGCGATTGCTTTTTTTGTTGGTGAACCTCGATAATTTTCGAATCGGGTCCGGATTATCTGCTAGTGTGTTAATTCCGGGCTAAGCGGTATGGCATTCCCTCGTTCAATTCAATCACTATTGACTATGCATTCAAGCCAAGCAACAGAACAGGCCAGTGACGCGGGTCAGGGTAAAGTTCGTGTCATTTCGAACGGTGTCAATGTCGCGTTGGAGTTCAGCGGCCATTGGTTGAGAGGCGCCGAGATTCAGTCGATAGGGGCTGTGCTGGAACAATTAGACGATCTAGCGGCTAAATGTGTCGTGGTAAGGGACGACGGGCTGACGGCTTGGGACAGCCGATTACCGAGTTATCTGTTGAAAATTGCCGATTATTGCGATGCTAAGGGCGTAGCGCTGGATATGAGTACCATGTCGGATGGCCTTCAAAATCTGTTGAAGTTGGCACGGGCCGTGCCGGAAAGAGCCGGTGTTCGGCGTAGCGAAGAGCGTATTTCTTTGTTGATCAAGATCGGCAACAGTGTGCTGGATCTGACGAAAGACAGTCTGGCTTTGGTTCGATTCGTCGGCGAGGTGATGCTGGCTCTCCGGGCTTTGTTGATAGGCCGGGCTCGTTTTCGTTGGATCGATTTGACGATATTCATTCAGGATACGGGGCCTAACGCTTTACCTATCGTGTCTCTGATCAGCTTGCTGGTCGGTTTGATTTTGGCTTTCGTCGGCGCCTTGCAACTGGCCATGTTCGGTGCTCAAATCTATATCGCCGATCTGGTCGCGTTGGGCACCGTGCGGGAGATGGGGCCGTTGATGACGGCTGTTATCATGTCAGGCCGCACCGGCGCGGCTTATGCCGCCCAACTCGGAACCATGAACGTCAACAGCGAGATCGATGCGTTAAAAACCATGGGCATTTCGCCGCTTGAGTTTCTGGTGTTGCCTAGAATGCTGGCCTTGATTTTGATGATGCCTTTGCTGACGATGTATGCCGATTTGATGGGGATATTGGGTGGGGCATTGGTTAGTGCCAATGCCTTCGATGTGACCATGATGCAGTATTACAACGAAATCGCCAAGGCCGTGGTTCTCACCGATTTCTGCGTCGGATTTTTCAAAAGCCTGGTCTTTGCGGTCTTGATTGCCGTTGCCGGTTGCATGCGCGGCATGCAATGCGGACGCAGTGCTTCGGCTGTGGGCGATGCTGCGACGGCGGCCGTGGTCGATAGCATCATCTATATCGTGGTATCGGATTCGGTGATGACTCTGATCTGCAACCAATTGAAAATCTGATTCGATAGCTCGTTCCGATGACTGCCCATATCAGCGTAAAGCAATTGACGATGGCCTACGGCGATTTCGTGATTCAGCGTGATCTGACGTTCACGATAAACCGCGGCGACGTGTTCATCGTCATGGGAGGGAGCGGTTGCGGCAAGAGCACCTTGTTACGTCATTTAATCGGGTTGCAGCAGCCGGCCAAAGGCGATGTGATGTACGGCAACCTAAACTTCTGGCAGGCCGATTCCGTACGCCGGGTGGAAATCCAGCGGCGCATAGGTGTGCTGTATCAAAGCGGGGCATTATTCAGTTCGATGACGTTGGCCGAAAATATTGCCCTGCCGCTGGGCGAATTTACCAAAATGGGCAAAGGGGAAATCGCCGATATGGTGTCTTATAAACTGGCCTTGGTCGGCTTGGCCGGTTTCGAGGATTATTATCCGGCAGAGATCAGTGGCGGCATGCAAAAACGTGCCGGCTTGGCTAGGGCCATGGCGCTAGACCCGGAAATATTGTTTTTCGACGAGCCTTCCGCGGGATTGGATCCGATTACCGCACGTTTGTTGGATGATTTGATCATCAGCTTGCGCCAGACGTTGGGTACGACTATCGTCGTGGTGACTCATGAATTGGCCAGTATCTTTGCGATCGCCACCAATTCGGTGTTTCTCGATCCTGAAAGTAAAACCATGCTGGCGACCGGCGTGCCGAAAAAGTTATTGACGGAGTCATGCGATCCTAGAATCATAGGATTTCTAACCCGTGGTGAAGGTTATGTCCAAAAATCGTAAGGTGTTTCGCAGATGAGCAAGCCAGTCAATCCTACTGTCATCGGCGGATTTACCTTGGGCGCGTTGGCGCTGCTAGTGATCGCAATGCTGGTTTTCGGCGGCGGTAAAGAGCTGAATGCCGATAAAATCAAATATGTGGTGTTTTTCGATTCGTCTTTGAATGGTTTGGAGATTGGGGCGCCAGTCAAGTTGCAGGGGGTCAAGATTGGACAGGTTACCGAGATTTCCTTACAGCTCGATGCGAAACGCGGCAAACTTTTCAAGCCGGTCGAGTTGGAGATAGACCGTAGTAGTATCAGCGATTTCGGCGGCGGGGACTTGCCCCAAAAGCTGAGTTTTGAACAGCTCAAAGAAAGTCGAGATCGGTTGGTTAAATTAGGTATGCGGGCAAGGCTGGAAACCCAGAGTTTGTTGACCGGTTTGCTGTATGTGGATTTGAATTTTTACCCGGATAGGCCGCCGGTGTTTACCGGGCTGGTGCATGACCAATTGCTGGAAATCCCCGGTGTGCCGACCACAGCCGATGAAATAAAGACCACTGCCGAAGAAGTTGCAAAAAAATTGCGGGCCATGCCGCTGGATCAAATCGTGCAGGATTTCTCGGACAATTTGCGGGAAATCAAAACCTTGTTGGCATCGGAGGATGTGGAAAGATCGCGTGTCGCATTGGCTAATACGCTGGAAGAGCTTGATAAAACCACCAAAACGCTCAATCGGCATTTGGAACCGTTGTTGAAAAACACGGATATGACTATCGTCAATACCAACCACTTGATGCAGGAGACTCATGCCATGGTTCAAGAGCTGAAACAGGATTTGCCGGCGATACTGAAGAGTTCCGATAAGACGCTTAACGCGGCAAGCTCTGCGCTGGTCAAGGCCGAGGAGTCGTTACGCCACGTAGACGAGGCCGTGGGGCCGGAATCCGCCTTGACCGACGCGTTGGATGCGGTAAAACAAGCGGCGCGGGCGATCCGCAACTTGGGTGATTATCTGGAACGTCACCCGGAAGCCGTTTTATCCGGCAAGGAGCGATAACGCCGTGTCCATGAAAATACCCCGCTCGATATGCCCCGCATTGTCACTCGCGGCCGCTTTGGCGCAAACGGCTTGTGTTGGAAGTACGCCGGCTTCGACGTTCTATCTGCTGGAACCCCTGTCTGTCGCCGAAATATCGGTAGCCAAGCCAGACGACATGAAGGATACGCTGGTCTTGGCGCCGATTCGTGTTCCCGATTATCTGGACCGTCCGCAGTTCGTGACGGCCAGCGGGAAAAACACCTATCGTCTCGACGAGTTTCATCGCTGGGCTGAAAGGCTGCAAGACAATATTACCCGAGTAATGCGGCAGGATCTCGCTGCATTGTTACAGGCAGACGTGGTTTTAAGCAATAGCCATAAAGCGGGACCTTCCGATCTTCGCTTGGTGGTGAGCATTCTTGAATTCCATATCGATCCCCAAGGACAAGCCGTATTGGTTGCACATTGGCGGGTCAGCAAGGATGGCGAAACGATAGTGAGCGAACAAAATAGCTATCGCCTACCCTCGACGCATGACGATGTGCCATTGCAAGTGCAGGCTCTGAACCAATGCTTGAACCGATTTAGCCAAGATCTCGTTTTACGCTTGAAAACATTGAATATGACTTAGATTTGCCAGACTTGCCTTCGCGACCTGGACCGTTAGCGTTTTGACTCAATACTGCCATCAGTCTCGGGAAT
>JAQTYP010000363.1 GCA_028688235.1 Methylomonas sp. | reverse complement strand
CATTGGCGGTCAGGATGGAATGAATTTGAAATTGGGGCATGCTGTCTCTCCTTTAATTTAAAAACATGAGGTGTAATGCCGATGCGAATTCGTTTCGACGGGAATAGGTTAAGAAAAACCATTGCTTCATCCCATGCGCACGCTTCCGGCGTACTTGTCCGATATTCCGGGAGTAAACGATGGATGCCTTGACGCCGTTGATCAACGGCTTGAATCTCCACGCCAAATTGGTCTATTCGGGTGGGGTGTGCGGACGTTGGTTGATGGACCATAATTCGGAAACCTCGGTCTGGTTTCACTTGGTCAGCAAGGGACGAGGTTTTGTCCACTCGCCAAGTTGGCCTGATCCATTGGCGCTGGATACCGGCGATTTGATCCTGTTTTTGCCGCACGCTGCCCGGCATTTTCTGTCGTATAGCGCCGAGGATTTGCCCGCCGATGAATGCGACAATAGGATGACAGCTTGGCAGGATGGCGAAGCCGGTTTCGTTTGCGGCGAAATTCGACTGGCCGCCCCAAAATCCCTGTTGTGGCAAGCGCTACCGGCCGAAATCGTGATTCGGCAAACCGAGGCCGGAACAATCTTGACGCGATTGCTCGAACTGGTGATTAGCGAAACCTCAACGCCGCGTTTTGGCAGCGATTCAGTCGTGGAGCGCTTATGCGATAGTTTGTTCGTATTGGCGATTCGTCATTGCATCGAGCAAGACTTGGTGCGGAAGGGCGTATTTGCGGCCATGCAGGATAAGCGCTTGGCCAAAGCGCTGGGCTTGATTCACGAACAGCCTTGGCAAGCATGGACTCTCAACACATTATGCGCCCAAGCTGGTGTTTCCAAGTCAGTGTTGTCGGAGAAATTTGCCGCCTTGATCGGCCATTCTCCCATCGAATATCTAACCATATGGCGCTTGCAAATCGCTGCGCACTGGTTGCTGGAGCCGAACATGACCGTGGAGCGCGTAGCTGAACGAAGCGGTTACGAGTCGGTGCCGGCCTTCAGCAAGGCCTTCAAACGCCATATTGGCGTTGCACCCGGCACATTTAGACGCGTTTAGAAATTTGTCGAAAAGAGAGTGTTAGATCTTGAAAGACCGAACTTGACTCAAATGCAGCCATTCAACAGATTGATTTTGAGTTATTTTGGATGTCTGGTTTTGGCCGTTATGCCAATAACACCAACCGCACCAAACCACAACCTTCAAAAGCTATCGCCCATCTCCCCCATCACAATTCGCACGCGATGCCGTTGTCCTTCTTTTTCAATCGACTGCCGTTTCCGCCTGACTGGCGTTCGCCATCCAGTTCCAGCGTAGAGATGCTGCCTGTCGCGACGTTTGGATTTTCCACCGTGATTTCATAGCGGGTTTCGTGGTGACTATAGGTCAGGCGGTAACCAGGCAAGGTTCCGGGTATGCAGGGCTCGAGGATCGATCGGTCGCCAAGGAATATCCATTCCAGTCCTGCGCGGTAAAACCAACCTGTGGCGCCGGTATACGACGTGTTTTGACTCAGAGAGGAGTCAGAATCGCCTTAGCCCATAGGCTTGCCCTCGGCATCGAAACTCAAGATGGTCACCTCTCCATCGGCATCGGTGATTTCCGCCTGGCTCAACACACCGTTGTCGTGATATTGGTAACTGTGCAGCAACTCCAGTTCGCCATACACCAGTTTTTCGCAGCGAAGCAAGCGTTGCTGGGCATCGAAATAACCGCGAAAAAACGTATTGCGATTTTCCCTATCGCTGTCGGCCAATTCATTGACCAGTTTCAATGGTAATTTCACACCGCTATAGCTGACGAAATAACGGCTATCACAGTCTTCCAAATTCATATCCTTTCCCGTTCATCAATATAAAACCCATCAAAAGCAAGGTTTATGCCCGCATAATCCCTTGATGTTATGGCCTTATTAAGAAGGATATGTCGTAAAACCTGCTAAAACAGCAAAAATTGTCGTATTTGCCACATGTTCCTCTAACCTGGACTGAAAGCCAAACGACAAACCAAGAGTATCTGTTGCTCATCTGCAGTAAAATTCGCCGTTTAAACCTGGGACACATTATGCAAGTCGATCTTCTGATACAAGCGCGCTGGATCATACCCGTAGCCCCCGAAGCGGTCATCCATGAAAATTTCAGTCTGGTCGTAGACGACGGCAAGATCATCGATTTGCTCGAAAATACCGAAGCCTTGATCCGATATCAACCGCGGGTCTTGGAAAAGCTGGATCAACACGTACTGATCCCCGGCATGATCAATTGCCATACCCATGCGGCCATGTCGTTGTTATCCGGCATCGCGGACGATTTGCCGCTGATGGACTGGTTGCAACAGCATATTTGGCCGGCCGAACAAAAATGGGTCAGCGAAGCCTTCGTGCGCGACGGTACCGATCTGGCAATAGCCGAAATGCTGCGGGGCGGCACCACGTGTTTCAACGACATGTATTTCTTTCCGGAAATAGCCGCGCAACAAGCCATCGCTCATGGCATACGCGCCAATATCGGCCTGATCGTTTTCGACTTTCCAACGATTTGGGCCGATCATGCCGATGTCTATTTGACCAAGGGCTTAGCCTTACACGAACAATTACGCCACGAACGGCTGATCACAAATTCTTTTGCGCCCCACGCGCCATACACGGTTTCCGACGAACCCTTGCGTAAAGTCCGCACCTTTGCCGACGAACTGGATCTGACGGTACATATGCATCTGCACGAAACCCGGCACGAGGTCGCTGAACAACAACAAAAAACCGGGCGAACGCCACTGCAACGCATGAACGACTTAGGCTTGTTGACGCCCGCATTCATCGGCGTGCATATGACGCAACTCTCCGAAGAGGAAATTGCTTGTTACGCCGAAACTGGCGCTCATATCGTGCATTGCCCGGAATCGAATTTAAAGCTGGCCAGCGGTTTCTGTCCGGTAGCGGCTTGCCTCGATGCCGGCATAAACGTCGCGTTGGGCACCGACGGCGCGGCCAGCAACAACGATCAGGATATGCTGGCGGAAATGCGCGTCGCCGCCCTTTTAGCCAAAGGGGTTTCCGGCAACGCCAGCGCGGTTTCGGCCATGCAGGCGCTGAAAATGGCGACCATTAACGGCGCCAAAGCCTTGGGCCTGGAGGACAAGATAGGTTCATTGACCGTCGGTAAGGCCGCCGACGTCGTCGCCATAGATTTGAGCGACGTCGAAACCCAACCGGTATTCAATCCGTTGGCGCAAATCGTTTACGCCGCCAGCAGGCATCAGGTATCCGACGTCTGGGTGGCGGGAAAAAAGCTATTGCATAAGCGGCAGTTGACGACACTGGATTTGAACGAACTCAGGCAACGCGCCGCATTTTGGCAGCAACGCCTAGCCTAGTCGCCTGCCACGAGAGGCAATTTCCGCTTGCGCGAGCGACTATTCTTGATCCAATCCGCAAGCTGCAACCACAGCATCAAAACCGATAAGACCGCAAATACCGCCCCGTCCCCTAAACGGACATAGGGCGTTACGCCGCCCATGGGCATTACCTTGTCGGTCAGCGTCGTGGTGGCGTATAAAGGCGCTTGCTTGCTGATACTGCCGTCGGGCTTGACAAACCCCGTCAGCCCGGTATTCGTGACTCTGACCATATAACGACCGGTTTCCAATGCGCGCATCTGGGCCATTTGCATATGCTGGAAAGGCTCCGCGCTATCGCCGAACCAGGCGTCGTTCGTGACATTGACAAGATAGGCCGCCTGCTCTGCTTGCCGACCGACCAGTTCGCCGAAGGCATCTTCATAACAAATCGTCGCCACAAACGGGTAACCGCCGGCTTGCAGCAGGGTTTGCCTGTCGCCGCCGGCCGCAAAGTCTCCTAACGGTATCTGCAATTGGTCGAGTATCCAGCCAGACAAGGGTTGTAGCGGCAAATATTCGCCGAACGGCAACAGATGCTGCTTATGATAAAAACCTTCCTTTCGTC
>JAQTYP010000362.1 GCA_028688235.1 Methylomonas sp. | reverse complement strand
GGAAAAGCTCCGGGGGATTGCGGCAAACAACTGACGTCGCAGCTCAGCCGGGCGCGATTGTCGGCAATGCGACGGTAACGGGCTTGGATAACAGAGTGGAGCAACGGCAGCCTCATAATCCAGCCGATAAAGGCGGTATAGCTCATCGCGATAAAGATTTGAGCATAAGTGTCGACGCCGGCGCGAATTTGCCCCTCGCGATCCACCGCGTATAAATCGGTCAATAATGTGTCGTCATCTAGGTCGTTCAGTGCAGGATAATCGCGAGCATAGGTCTGGGCCGGTTTAAATTCGACCGCATCGAGTATGTCGAAATGATTCAGGATCAAAACAGTGCGATTACACAGCGGGCATTGCTGATCGTAAAAAACCGTTAAGACGGCTTGCGGCTTTTTCAGCCATAATCCGATTTTCCGGTACCAGGAAAACGGCATCACCAGCGCATAGAAAATCAGCATGCCCATGCCGAAAGGGTAGATATTGAATGATAAGGTAATGCCCAGATGCAGCGACATACCTATCAACATATAAAGTGGTCGCAGCAGGCGAAAATGGAAGAGTAGCGGGAAGGTGAACTGGAATACGATGATCGTGTAACCTATCAGCTTTTGCAGGCTCTCTAGGTTCAACAGCCACGACATGTCCAGTGCCGACACATAGTACGGCATCGATGACGGTAGCCAGCCTCCCAAGCCGTTGCGCCAGTGTTCGGCAAACATTTTGTGTATGGCCGAATCGAAATACAAAAAACCAAGGCAGATCAAAACCGGCAAATAGTAACTGAGCAGGGATACGCTTGCCGGTTGATGCCGAGAGTAATGCGTAAACGGCGTAGCCAACTTCTTCCTGAGCCCGTCTATCGCAAAGGCTTTATCGATAGGCATGAAAATCAGGAAAAAATTGGCGCCTATCATGAATAAATCGAAACCGCCGTCGAAGTCGCGTTGCATGGGCGTGAAATTGACGAAGATCAGCCAGAACACATAATTGGCTATACTGGCTGTCTGACAACGATAACCCAGCATCAGACAAAAAGCGATCGCGGCCCAGGCCCATAGAAAAAACACGATCATCGGAAATTCGACATCCAGAAACGGTATGGGGTCGAATATCAAATGATTGAAATAAATCAGAAAAAAAACTTCTTGTAAGGTAACTAGGCCAAACAGCAAGCGAAACAAGCCTACGCCTGTAGCGGGCGCTTGTTGCCGGTAGAGCGCGTGGATTTTAGCGGCGAGTGATTTGTACATTATTGATCGGAAAGACAAAAATATACAAATTATAGGGTATTTTGCCGAATGAAAAACCTTGGGGCATTAAAAAGGCGGCCCCGTTTCACCGGTCCGCCTTTTTTTAGAAACTAGACTCGAATATCGAGTAGCTTACTCTTCGTCTTTAGGCTCTGCAAACACCCATTTTACGAAGAAGTATCCTGCAGCGATGATTACAACCGCTCCAATCATACCAGATGGTTCTTTTAACATTTCTGTTAAGTCTAAGATCGCTCCCATGGGTGCCTCCTACCTTTTTTCGCTTATATGTAGTTATAAAAAATGCCATTTGAGTGGCTTTCGAGACTGATATGTTACTTTAGCTGTCTTTAAAGTCAAGCGATTGATAGCTATAAAAGAAAGATGCTGCTGCAAATTGCCATCCGGCCTGTTTATAGGTAGTATGGGGATTCACGCTGACTTTAAAAAAATAAAAACAGTAACATAAGGGGAAAGATTATGATCGGTGGTATTGTGATGGTGTTAACGGCTATCTGGGTTTACCAGTCGCTGATGAAAGCCAAAAAGAGCAACGTTTTGATGTGGGTCGCGGCCCTATCTATACTCTTCTTCGTGATCGAATTCGTATCGCAGATTTTCTGTATCGAAATCATCGACGCATTAGGTGGTAAAGATATAGGCGACACCTACGATCGGGACTTGGCCAGCGTAAGTGACCGCAGAACCCAAGAAAACCCGGGTGGTTTTTTCGTGAATAGCCTGTGCGAACTCTTCCCGTCCATTGCGGGTGTATTGGTCGTCGCGCTAATAAGGACGCAATTCATCCTGAAAGAAGCATTGACACCTGCCAATTTATTTGGCGGTATCAAAGAAATGTTCGAAAGCATCAAAAACAGCTTCAAAACATCCGGCAACTAAGTCTACGTTTACTGAAAAAGCCCAAGTATACTTGGGCTTTTTTATTTGAAAAGATTATTTGCTCATCCCGTTACTAGTGACACGATGGTGACGATCGCGAAGATAAATAATATTGTCCCAATCAAGCCTACAACGATATAAGCAGGCAGCGAGCCATGCTTGAAATCCACCTCCCGGTTTTTATCGCTTTGCACACCGATCGCTGCGGCGAGTACGCTTTTTATGACATGGAACAAACTGGGCTTGGTCATGATTACTTCCTTTAATTGAATTAAAACTGATCGCGGCGCCAGTTGCCGCAACTCGATTAACCCATGATATTCGGCCGATGAACAGCACAGAACGATTAAGCCAGCAACTCGAACAACGAATTTTATTTCTGGATGGCGCCATGGGCACCATGATACAGAGCTACAAGCTGGGCGAAAAGGATTATCGCGGCGAACGCTTCTCCAACTGGCCGGTCGACCTGAAAGGCAACAACGATTTATTGTCCCTGACCCAGCCCGACATTATCAAGGCCATACACCGGGCCTACCTGGATGTCGGTGCCGATATCATCGAAACCAACACATTCAATGCCACCAAGGTGGCTATGGCCGACTACCGCATGGAAGAGCTGGCCTACGAGATCAACGTCGCCTCGGCCCGCGTCGCTAAGCAGGCCGCCGACGAAGTCACCGCACTGACACCGGATAAACCGCGTTTCGTCGCCGGCGTGCTGGGGCCAACCAACCGCACTTCTTCGATGTCGCCGGACGTCAACGATCCCGGCTTCCGCAATATCACCTTCGACGACTTGGTTGCGGCTTACAGTGAATCGACGCGCGGATTGATAGCAGGCGGCGCCGACATCATTCTGATCGAGACCGTATTCGATACCTTGAACGCCAAGGCGGCAATTTTTGCCGTCGAATCGGTGTTCGACGAACTGGGCTACAAATTGCCGGTGATGATTTCAGGCACCATCACCGACGCCTCCGGCCGCACGCTCTCCGGCCAAACCGCCGCGGCGTTCTGGACTTCGTTGAAACACGTGCAGCCTATCTCGATAGGCTTCAACTGCGCGCTGGGCGCCAAGGAATTGCGCCAATACATAGCAGAATTATCCAACATCGCCGACACTTACGTGTCCGCACACCCCAATGCAGGCCTGCCTAACGAATTCGGCGAATACGATGAAACCCCGGAGCAAATGGCGGAAGAACTGGCCGATTGGGCGGCGAATGGCTATCTGAATATCATAGGCGGTTGCTGCGGAACCTCGCCCGACACGATACGCGCGATCGTTGCTGCGTTAAGCAAATATCCGCCGCGCAAGATTCCGGAGTTGGAAAAGCGTTGCCACCTGGCCGGCCTGGAGGCGATGAGCATAGGCCCGGAAACCTTATTCGTGAATGTCGGCGAACGCACCAACGTGACCGGTTCGGCGATCTTCAAGAAAATGATCGTCGAAGAGCGCTACGAGGACGCGCTGGAAGTCGCCAAGCAGCAGGTCGAGAACGGCGCGCAAATTATCGACATCAACATGGACGAGGGCATGCTGGATTCCAAGGCGGCGATGGTGAGATTTTTGAATCTGCTCGCCGCCGAACCCGACATCGCTAAGGTGCCGATCATGCTCGATTCCTCGAAATGGGAGATTCTGGAAGCCGGCTTGAAATGCATCCAGGGCAAGGGCGTTGTCAACTCGATTTCGATCAAGGAAGGCGAGGAAGCGTTTATTAAGCACGCCAAGCTGGTGCGCCGCTACGGCGCGGCGGTGATCGTGATGGCCTTCGACGAGCAGGGCCAGGCCGATACCATGGCG
>JAQTYP010000361.1 GCA_028688235.1 Methylomonas sp. | reverse complement strand
ATCGCTTTATCTACCCTCAGGTTCCAGCGGAGCGGAAAGGCAAGCCGTGAAATTCAGCATGATGGACCGCTTCTATCCTCATCTGGCTGAACTAAAAACCAGCGGCCGCGAAGTGATCATCTGCGGCGACTGGAACATCGCCCATCGAAACGCAGACTTGAAAAACTGGCGCGGCAACCAAAAGAATTCGGGCTTTTTGCCTGAGGAACGGGCATGGTTCGGCCAAGTGTTGGATGAACAAGGCTGGATAGATGTCTACCGTCAGCTCCATCCCGACGCTACCGATGCCTGCTACACTTGGTGGAGCAACCGGGGGCAGGCGTGGACCAAGAACGTCGGCTGGCGGATAGACTATCAGGTCGCAACCCCTGGCCTGGCTGCATCGGCAATAGCCAGCCAGATATACAAAGAACAACGTTTCAGCGATCACGCGCCACTGATCATCGATTACGATTGGCTATCCCTTTGAAACCGCAAATCTGGCCGAAAGGGTAGATGGAAAAAAGCGTCTTCATTTTAAACAAAATCCATGACTATCCGACGCACCATGATCTGGCTATTCATTTATTTATCGCTGTTACTGACCGTCTTCTTGCTGCAACGCAAAATGCTGTACTTCCCCGTGCGTTTTTCCGAGGCGCAACAGGCGAGATTAGCCGATGCCGCGTATCTGAAGGCCTGGCCTTCGGAAAACGATCCACGCGGATTGATCGGTAAAACCGAAATCAAAAATGCCAGAGGCACGATATTGGTATTCCACGGCAACGCCGGCGCGGCCGTGCATCGCGGCTATTTCGTCGAAGGCCTGCAAAACCTTGGATACCGTGTCGTATTGGCCGAGTATCCTGGATACGGCGCACGCCTCGGCGCTCCGAGCGAAACCCGCCTAATCGAAGACGGTATCGCCTCCGCTGAATTGGCAGTACGCGAATTCGGAGAGCCTTTGTTCTTGTGCGGTGAATCCCTCGGCACCGGCATCGTGGCCGGCATAGTGGATTCGGGCAAGCTAAGGCCCAAGGGCGTGTTGTTAATCACGCCTTTCGATACGCTGACCAAGGTCGCGCACCACCATTATTGGTTTTTACTGGCCAGATGGTTGCTCCAGGATCGTTACGACAATGTTTCCAGACTCAAAAACTATCGCGGCACGGTCGCCATGTTGGTGGCCGCAGACGATGAAATCATCCCTAATGAACGCTCTTTCGCACTGTACGATCAGTTACAGGGCAGAAAAAAACGCTGGGTCTTCGAAAACGCCGGCCACAACTCCTTGCCGCTGGACGCTAACCAAGCCTGGTGGCATGAAGTCATGTTGTTTCTGGAGCTTTAAATCCGGATTATTTCAGGCACGCAGCGGCAGGCTCACCTCGACCAGTAAGCCGCCTAAATCCGGGCAACGGCCGATACGCAATTCGCCATGATAGACGTCGACGATGTCGGCGACGATGGCCAACCCCAATCCATGGCCCTGAACGGATTCGTCCAGACGCAAACCGCGTTGCGTCAAGGCATCGCAGTCGGCCTCGCTACAACCCGGACCGTCATCGGCAACTTCGACTGTCAACGTATCGGTGCCGGCAATTGCCAACCTTACCCGCTGCTCGGCCCACTTGCAGGCGTTGTCCAACAAATTGCCCAGCAGTTCCAGCATGTCTTCCCTGTCGAAATGCACGTCGGCATCGGGGGCCTCCATGACGATGTCCAGCACTTTGTTGCCATAGATGTTTTCCAACACGCGAACCAAGTATGCCGCTTCCCTGCGCGGATTGAAAACCGTGCTGGATTGACGGTTGCCGGCGATGCGCGCCCGTTTCAATTCGCGCTCTATACAACGGTGTATCACGGCGTTTTGCGCATGCATTTGCCGCTGCAATTCAGGATAAGCGTCGAACGCGGGGTGTTCGGCCACCTTGAACAACATCGCAATCGGCGTTTTCAAGGCGTGCGCCAGATTGCCTATCGCGGTACGGGATTGTTGCAAACGCCGCTCGACCAGCAGCAGCAAACGATTGATTTCCAAGACCAAGGGCTGGATTTCGACCGGCACGTCCGGAGCGATATGATCTTGATGTCCCATGGCGACGCGTTCGAGTTCGCTGCCTACATCCAGCAAGGGCCTGGTCGCACGCGAGATATCCCAACGCTGCAACGCGATGGCACAGACCAAGACCACCAGCGTCAGCGCCATGTAGGCCACGCGTATGGCGGTAATGTCGTGATCCACGGCCGATAGGTCCTCCGCGACGCTGATGTTGATCCTATGCCCGAACTTGACCAGTCCCGTGCCAAACACCAGCAAAGGCCGACCTTCCGGCCCGTCGAGATGATAAAGCCGCGATTGAAACGGTCCGATGGGGCTGACCTCCAATGGAAAATCGCTTAATGACGGCGACGAATAGGCTAGGGCATCGACCTTGACCAGATAATAATGGCCCGACATCGGCCGATTGTAGACGGAACTGACATGAAAACTATTGAAGCCTACGCTATCGTCGTCGCGGCCCGCCAGGGTTTCCATCAGCGAATAGCTGTCGTCCATCAGTCTGTTGGCCATCTGCTTTTCGGCGACGGACCTGATCACCCAGTCGGCGGCTAGCCAATGAATCACGAAAACCAGACACAGCACCGTGATCAGGCCTCGGCCCAGCCGCTTCCGCAAGGACGTCATGCTTTGCGGCCGAATACGTAGCCCTGCCCCCGGCGGGTCTGGATCAAGTCGTTGCCGACGATGCGGCGCAGGCGATTGACATAGACTTCGATGACATTGCTGTCGGGATCGCGAGCATCGTCATAGACCCGCTCCAACAAATGCGATTTGCTGAGCAACCGGCCCGAATGCAGCATGAAATAGCGCAGCAATCTGAATTCGATGGCCGTCAACGCCACCGCCGGCCCGCCGTCGACCGTCACGCTTTGGCGCTCTTCGTCCAGCATCACGCCTTCGAGATCGAGCGGGATTGGATGACGCCGATTGGCGCGTTTCAACAAGGCTTGCAAGCGCGCCAAGAGTTCCGGCGTATGAAAGGGTTTACCCAGATAATCGTCGGCCCCGGCCTTGAAACCGTCGACTTTTTCGTACCACGCATCGCGCGCCGTCAGCACGATGACCGGCACGCCGTTATCGGCGGCCCGCCAGCGCCTCAACACGTCCAGACCCGACAGTTTGGGAAGTCCCAAGTCCAGAAGCGCCGCATCGTAGTGTTCGGTCGCTCCCAAAAACTCGCCCCGCTCGCCGTCCATTGCCGTATCGACCGCATAGCCGGCCGTTTCCAGATCCGTTTTCAACGAGCGGGATAAAACCGGATCGTCCTCAATCAACAACAACCGCATATTTGTTTTCGATAGCCCGCAAAGCCTTACATGGAATGCATCTTATAATCCACTCTGGGGTAAGATTTTTTGTCGCGGGTATCGACTGCACCGAGATCCTGTGCTTTGCGCCGCGTTATTTGCGCTTCCAGCATCTGCTCCCAGCTTTCGTATTCGGCATATTCCTTGACGCCCTTAGCCTTTTGACCGGCAAAATCCACTTTGGCCAACGCGATCAAATCCGTGGCCGTTTTACCCTCTATGGCCTGCAAAAAATCGTTGTCGTTTTTGATCCGGCTGCGTAGCGCCCAGTAAGCCACCTCGAACTCGACCTTCTGTTCCAACGGCAAATGCTCCTTGATATAACTAACCGACTTGTGTGCGGTTTTCATACTGTGGGCATTGATCTGCCCGGCATTACCGCAAGCATTGATCGCCAGCAAAAGCATCAGTGCAATACTGATATTCGAAATTTTCATGAATTCGCCTTGTCGTCAGTTTTATTCCGCGGAATCGCCGGTCATGCTCGACTTTAGACGAAGCCGCTCTCCGAAAGTTGTCGGCATTGTATGATAAAACTAGATTTTTTCACACCCTTCGACCGCCGGTCTCCTGTGTCGGCAAGCAGCGGATCATTTGGCCACCTTGCCGTTCAGTGCAATC
>JAQTYP010000360.1 GCA_028688235.1 Methylomonas sp. | reverse complement strand
GACCATCAACGCATACACCAGGTCAATACCCGTCATAGCAGATCGACTTATAAACATTGTTTGCTGCCGGTCTGGTCCGCTGCTTTTCGATACCGGGAAAAATCCTACCGTTTCGTCATCAACGGCAGGACCGGCAAAGTTCGTGGCGAGCGCCCCTACAGTCTCTGGAAAATATCTTTCGCCATCTTAACCGGACTGCTCTTGGCGGCCGGCGCCTATTATTATCTGGATCAATCAGGCGCTTTGCAGACTATGCAACTCCATGATGTCAGCGTGCAGCCTTATCCATACCGCCAGCCACGAGGCTATTAGCCGGAAAAAATAGGCAAAATACACGAAAAGTTTCAATGTTGCCAACGTCGGATCGCCACCCGATATTTCGTGCTTTTCGTGGACAACCCGCCGTTTTGAGTCAATCGGAATAAAGCGCCTGGATCGCATCGAAGCGAAATTCATCGAGCAACCCGGCCAGAACTCCAGCCTCGGCGGGATATTCCTGGCGCAGGCCGTCGACGACCGCCAAGACCGCTTCGTTATCGAGTATCACAGCCGCCTCGGCCAATTTTTTACGCCACTCCAACGGTAATTTTTCCAGACTGACCTTCCCTCCGTCCACCGTATCGCGCGGACACTCGTATTGGTATTGCAAGCCCAGCAAGCAGCCTATTATCCCGAATAGTAATTGGGCTTCGACCGGTTTACTGAGTATATCGTTACAACCGGCAGCCAGAACCTGATTGCGATCTTCGGCGAAGGCGGAAGCGGTTAGCGCCAGTATGGGTATGTCCTCGCCGCCCGGCAACATTCTGATAACCGTCCATTTCCGGCATGCGCATGTCCATCAGGATCAGGCTGGGCCGCCGGGTTCGAAAGAGCTCCAGGGCTTTACGGCCATTTTCGGCGACCGTGACTTCGCAGCCGAACTGCTTCAGCAATTGCGTCATCATCTGTTGATTGTCGGGCCTGTCTTCGGCCAACAGGATATGGGGCGCGCTCTGCCCCGGCGCCAAACCAATGATGCGCCGCGCATCGAGATCCGGCGCGACTAATACTGTTTGATCCACCGGCGGCAGTGGCACCGCGAAACAAAAAGTACTACCCAGCCCTTCGGTGCTATCCACCGTCAACTCACCTCCCATCAAGCGCACAAATTCCCGGCTGATGGCCAATCCAAGCCCCGTACCTTCTCCCTTGGCTATGCCGGTTTCGGTTTGGTAGAAGGCCTTGAATATGTGTTCGACTTCGTTCGCCGAAATGCCGATGCCGGTATCGACCACTTCGAAGCGCATCATGGCGGGATTCGGCAAACTCACGGCCAGACAAACCTCGCCATGATCGGTATATTTGACCGCATTCCCCAACAGATTCAACAACACTTGCCGTAGATGATGAGCGTCACCCCGCACATAAGTCGGCAATTCTTCAGGCAACGCCACCTTCAAATTCAAGCCCTTTTCGGCGGCTCTAACCGCTATCATGTCGACGACAGCCTTCAGAATCGCGGTCAAATCGAAGGCTTCGCTGATGATTTTGGTCCGCCCCGCCTCGATGCGGGAAATTTCCAATACATCGTTGATCAACCTGAGCAAATGATTGCCCGAACGGTTGATGATGGCGATATTTTTCAGCTGTTCCTCGGGTATTCTTTTATCGTTTTCCATCAACTGGGTAAAGCCCAGTATCGCGTTCAGCGGCGTCCTCAATTCGTGGCTCATATTGGACAGGAACACGGTCTTGGCCCGGTTGGCCGCCTCGGCCTGATTTTTTGCCTGTTCCAATTCCGCGGTGCGCTCAGACACCAACTCTTCCAGGTGATGATGATAAGTTTCCAGTTGGGCGGCGACGCGTTTGCGTTCGGTGATGTCGCGCATGATCGCGCTGAAATGACGACCGGTGGATGTGATCCACGAGCCCATGACCAATTCGAACGGAAACTCGCTATGGTCTTTGCGCAAGCCTTCCAATTCCATCCGCCGACCCAATAGCCGTGGTTCGCCGCCCATCCGGATGCGTTCCAAGCCGGCCAAATGCGGCGCATGGTAGCGCTCCGGCATCATCAGCGTCAGAGACTGCTGCATCGCTTCCTCGCGGGAATAACCGAACAATTGTTCGGCGCCTTTATTCCAGCCAACTATCGAACCCTGCGCGTTCGCCAACACGATGGCGTCCGGTGCCGAGTCTATCAGTGATCGCAGGCCCTCCTCGCCTTCGCGTAACTGGCGCCGGCTCAAGAGCAGCCAAATCAACAACAGTAAAATAATAGCCATCGCGATCGCCGAAAAACTGATGATCACTTGGTAACGCTGCCACACTTCCCGCCAGGTAATCTCGGGAACCTCGTCGAAAGGTGGCGTACGCAGAGCCCGCATAACCTGATCGATAGGCTGATAGTTGGCCGGAATGGTAAAACCCCAAATCCTGCAGGCGTGCGCCACCTCGCCGTCATGCGGCATCATCAGCAATGCCGCCGCGACTTTGGCGGCCAATTCCTCACCGACCTCCGGCATGGCCGCAAATGGCCATAAAGGGTATAGCGCGGTGGAAAACAGGTAACCGAAGTTCGAAAGCTCACGGGCATTGAGTACTTTGACCACCCCAGCCGCGATCTTGCCTTCTTGCTGCATTTGTTCGAGCAAACCCATGCGGGCAAAGGCGGCGTCCGCTGTTCCGTCGATGACGGCCGTCACCGAGCGGTCTATCGGCAGTTTCACTTCCATGACGTTGATATCGTCCGGAATGGCCATGCCAACCTTGAAAAGTTCGTAAGCCTCCATTTGATAACTGGCAAAGCCCTGTATGCTGGACGTGGCTATCTTCTTGCCTTTCAAGTCGGACAGCTTGACCAGATCGTCTCTATCCGCCCTGACGATGATGGAACCGCCATACACCGGCATGGGTTTATCGTTATCCCGCTCGATGACCGTTGCCAACGGCGACGATAGCGCATGCATCGCATTGATCTGGACATAGTGAGCCCCGTGCGTAAACACGAAGTCGATTTCCCGCCGCTCGACCGCCTGCTCTAATTCCTGATAGGTATAGACATTAATGGCAAACTTTTGTCCGGGCAACGTGCTTGCCAGATAGCCGACCAAAGGCTGCCATTGTTCGGCGGTTTGCGCCTTATCGCGAAACGCCAACACACCGATGATCAAAGGCTTTTCGGCCTGTACCCACGGACTGGTCCATAGCAAAGCGCACATGATCAGGCGTAACAGGATAGATTTCATGAAATGGCTACACGGAAGAGGAATTCGGCTGATGTCAGTTTAAACAAATCATCCGACACGATGTCGGCACAGAAATAAAGGTCATGCAATTTAGCGGCACTGTCAAGGAAAAAAACGGCAGACCGGCAGCATGAGGCCTCGCGGCGCAACACCGCCAAAGCCGCCATCGAATATCGCCTATAGACCATCGTGTTTCTTGGCGTCGGCACACAGCTCCTTAAGTTTGTCGAAACAAAACCCGTCGACCAGATGGGTGATCAGATTGGCTTCGGCCGGAAATTGGTCTTTGATGCGTTCCGAAATTGCCAAAATCGCGTCCATGTCCAAAGCCTCGGCGGCGTCGGCCAGTTCTTCGCGCAAGGATTCAGCCATGGCCGCCAAGGATGGAAACACCTCGCTCGTTTCGCCGGGCTGCGCCGTTACGCCGTCTATTCGGGCATATTCGAACTCCAGCTGCAACAGGCGACCTATCGTTTCCAACAGACGATAGTCATCCAAGGGTTCGTAAAACATCTCGGTACAACCTGCGACCAGGGCCTGTTCTTCATCGGCAGCTGAGCGCGAAGTTCTCAATGCAACGACAGGCATTTTGCCGGTATTCGAGTCTCGAAGGTGTCCAAGAGCAGCATAGGCGACCATTTCAGGCCCGTCCAGTTCCAGCAAGATCAGTTGTGGCTGCCCGCTTTCGACGCATTCGAGCAGGTCAACGCCACTACAGCTCGTCACTTCGCAGCCGATTTGCTGC
>JAQTYP010000359.1 GCA_028688235.1 Methylomonas sp. | reverse complement strand
GGATATTCGCCACGTACCGCTGACGCCGGGTACCGACTTCTTCGACGAGTTGAACAAAGGCATCGCCGAGTGTTGGCCCAAGCCGAAAATGCTGATTCTGAACTTTCCGGGCAATCCGACCAGTCAATGCGTGGAATTGGATTTCTTCGAGAAGGTCGTGGCGATTTGTAAGGAACATAATATCTGGATCGTGCACGACATCGCCTACGCCGACATCGTTTTCGACGGCTATGTCGCCCCGTCGATTTTGCAAGTGCCGGGTGCCAAAGACATCGCGGTGGAGTTTTTCTCGTTGTCCAAGAGTTACAATATGCCCGGCTGGCGGGTCGGTTTCATGTGCGGCAATCCGACGCTGGTATCCGCGTTGACGCGCATCAAATCCTATATGGATTACGGTACTTTCACGCCGATTCAGGTTGCCGCGATTGCCGCGCTGGAAGGTCCTCAGGAGTGCGTCAAGGAAATCTGCGAGATGTACCAGGCGCGCCGCGATGTGCTATGCGACGGTTTGAACGCGATGGGCTGGAAGGTGGAAAAACCCAAAGCCACCATGTTCGTCTGGGCCCCGATACCCGAAGCTTACAAAGAGATGGGCTCCATCGAATTTTCTAAAAAATTGATCATAGACGCCAAGGTGGCCGTATCGCCGGGCGTAGGTTTCGGGCAATACGGCGACGATCATATCCGCTTCAGTCTGATAGAAAACGAGCACAGAACCCGCCAGGCCTTGCGCAGCATCCGCGCCATGCTGAAGAAAGACAACGTTAGTTTATAATGGCGCGTATTTTTCGATTAATCGCTAGGAGTCAGGTTTGAAGCCGGTAAAAGTAGGTGTGTTGGGGTTGGGGACCGTGGGCGGAGGCACCGTCAACGTTCTGAAACGGAATGCCGAGGAAATCGCTCGCCGGGCGGGGCGCGAAATCGTGGTCAGTCGGGCGTCGGCACGTAACCTGACGCAACGGCGGATTTGCGAAACCGAAGGCATTGCATTGACGACGGACCCGTTCGAAGTCGTCAACGATCCCGATATCGATATCGTCGTCGAGCTGATAGGTGGCTACGACCTGGCCAAACAATTGGTGCTATCGGCCATTGCCAACGGCAAGCATGTCGTGACGGCCAACAAGGCGCTGATCGCATTGCACGGCAACGAAATATTCGCCGAAGCCAGTAAGAAAGGCGTCATGGTATTGTTCGAAGCGGCGGTCGCCGGCGGCATACCGATCATCAAGGCCATACGCGAAGGTTTGGCCGGCAACCGGATCAAATGGCTGGCCGGCATCATCAACGGCACCGGCAATTTCATCTTGACCGAAATGCGCGACAAGGGCCGCGATTTCGCCGATGTGTTGGCCGAAGCCCAGGCCCTGGGTTACGCCGAAGCCGACCCGACTTTCGACGTCGAAGGCATAGACGCCGGCCATAAACTGACGATACTGGCTTCGATCGCCTTTGGCATCCCTTTGCAGTTCGACAAGGTCTTCACCGAAGGCATTACCAACATTACCCGCGCCGACGTCGAATACGCCGAAGAGCTGGGTTATAGGATCAAGCATCTGGGCATCGCCCGCCACACCGACGACGGCATCGAATTGCGCGTACACCCGACCTTGATACCCAAGCGGCGTTTGATCGCCAACGTCGATGGCGTCATGAATGCGGTGTTGGTTTGCGGCGACGCCGTCGGTCCGACCTTGTATTACGGCGCAGGCGCCGG
Organism: Methylomonas sp.; assembly: GCA_028688235.1. Lineage (GTDB taxonomy): Bacteria > Pseudomonadota > Gammaproteobacteria > Methylococcales > Methylomonadaceae > Methylomonas. Next base: position 2,281 of record JAQTYP010000359.1, on the reverse strand, counting down.
GGCGGAACCGACCGCATCGGCCGTGGTGGCCGATTTGGTCGACGTGGTCAGGGCGATGACCAGCGACCCTGAAAACCGGGTGCCGCATCTGGCGTTCCAGCCCGACGCGATCGTCGATACGCCGGTGTTGTCGTCCGACAATATCAAGACGGCTTATTATTTGCGCTTGACCGCCGACGACAAGCCGGGGGTTCTGGCCGACGTGACCCGTATCCTGGCGGCGCATCACATCAGCATAGAAGCCTTGATTCAGAAAGAGCCGAAACAAGGCGAAGCGTCGGCATCCATCATCATGCTGACTCAGCAAACACTGGAAAAAGAAATGAATGCGGCGATGGTCGAAATCGAAGCGCTGGCGACCGTCAGCGGCAAGGTGGCCCGCATTCGTCTGGAAACTTTAGGATAAAAAATGGCAATAGAACAACGTTACACCGGCTTGATAGCGCGCTATCGAGACCGTCTGCCGGTATCGGGCAGCACCCGTTTCATCAGCCTTTGCGAAGGCGACACGCCGCTGATTCAATTGCAAAACATCCCGCGCCTGATAGGCAAGGATGTGGACATTTACGTCAAATTCGAGGGCTTGAATCCGACCGGTTCCTTCAAGGACCGCGGCATGACAATGGCCGTGACCAAAGCCGTCGAAGAGGGTAGTCAGGCTATTATTTGCGCATCGACAGGCAATACTTCGGCTTCGGCGGCGGCCTACGCGGTGCGCGCCGGCATCCGCGCCTTCGTATTGATTCCGGAAGGCAAGATTGCGGTCGGCAAACTGGCGCAAACTCTGATGTACGGCGCCAAAATCATTCAAATCCGAGGCAATTTCGACGACGGTATGGCCATCGTCAAGCAAATTGCCGATCATGCGCCGGTGACTATTGTCAATTCGATCAACCCCTACCGCCTGGAAGGCCAAAAAACCGCGGCGTTCGAAATCGTCGACGCCTTGGGCGATGCGCCGGATTTCCACTGCTTGCCGGTGGGCAACGCCGGCAACATCACGGCTTACTGGAAAGGGTATAGCGAATATGCGACCGACACCGAAACGCATAAAGCCGTCACCCAAAAACGTCCGGTGATGTGCGGTTACCAAGCCGCCGGCGCCGCACCGTTCGTGGCGGGCCACATGATAGACAATCCCGAAACCATAGCCACCGCGATCCGCATCGGCCATCCGCAATCTTGGGACGGCGCCTGGAATGCGCAAAAACAATCCGGCGGTTGGTTCGCGTCGTTCACAGACGAGCAGATTCTGGCGGCGCAAAAAATGCTTTCTCAATTCGAAGGTATATTCTGCGAACCGGCGTCGGCGACGTCGCTTGCCGGTGCCTTGCAAGACATTGGCAACGGCAAGATTCCGGAAGGAAGCAAAATCGTCTGCACCTTGACCGGTAACGGCTTGAAAGACCCCGATACCGCCATCATGCAATGCAAAGACGCACCGACCGAAACGGTGGACGCCACGCTGGATGCGGTCAAAAAAGCGATTTTGGATTCCATGTAAATTGGCTGGTAAATCGCAAGGAGCCGGCGTTTGCCGGCTTTTTTATTGGTGATTATGTATCTACAAGGCGTCAAAAAAATCATCGCGCAACGCCCTATGCCGGCGAAAGCGCCTCAATTGGACGGCATCGATCCGGTATTGCAACGCATATTCGCCAGTCGGGGTATCCGGCAGGCCGACGAGTTGGATAGGACCTTGTCTAAGTTGCCGTCGCCGTGGCTGTTAATGGGCATGCAGGCCATGGTCGAGCATTTGGTTGCGGCTATCAATGAGCAGCAAGCCGTTACCATAGTGGCCGATTTCGATGCCGACGGTGCGACGAGTTGCGCTTTGGCCATCAAAGGCTTGGCCTTGTTGGGTGCTAAACGGCTGAATTTCGTCGTGCCCAATCGTTTCGAATACGGTTACGGGCTGACGCCTGAGATCGTCGAATTGGTCAAGCAGCAAAATCCCGATATTATCCTGACGGTCGATAACGGCATTTCCAGTTTGGAGGGCGTTAAGCGAGCCAAAGCGGCCGGCATCAAGGTATTGATCACCGATCATCATTTGCCGGGGCATGAGTTGCCGGCAGCCGATGCCATCGTCAACCCCAATCTGGCGGAAGACAAATTTCCCAGCGGCAATATAGCCGGTGTCGGCGTGGTATTTTACGTGTTGATGGCGTTAAGGATACGCCTCAGGGAGTTGCATTGGTTCGAACAACATAACATTCCGGAACCCAACCTAGCCCAACTTTTGGATTACGTCGCATTGGGTACCGTTGCCGACGTGGTC
>JAQTYP010000358.1 GCA_028688235.1 Methylomonas sp. | reverse complement strand
ATGATTTCTTGTCCGACAAGGCCAAATTCCTTGCAGGCGTTATTGACGCTCAATGTTGCGCCTTGTTTAGTCCAAGCGGAGTCTGTCATGAGTTTTGATGAGTCAGTTGCGTTACTATCCGCATTTTACCCCAACCAACTCCCACCAAGCCTTAGGCCCGCTAATTGGTATCACACAGAATCATCCTCGCCTATCCGGTCAGGCTTTGGCTCGAATGGATGTTTGGTCGATGTCCCGGTCTTCCCAAATGCCAGCACAGTTAAAGAAATCGTCGCCGAATGCAGGCTGGGCGATGACTTCCATTTCCTTGATCATTTCGTCATGCTCTTAGCCCGAGCTTAACAAGGTAAAAAATATTTCCATTTATTATCAATAACTTACCAATCGTATGGCGCTACAAAATGTAGGGTCATACGATTGGTAAGTTGTTGTTTTTAATGAGTATTTATTTTGCGTGTTAAAAATGGACTAGGTAATTGCCTTGCAATTTATCCTTATCGCTGTAGGCTTAGGCTAGTTCATCGTAAAACCAATCAGCAGCGTGAATCCAAAAAAAATCAGTTTCATAACGCTTGCGCTGGCTTTCGCCATTGCGGCCATCATATACGCCCAAAGACCCCAGCCGGTCGAAGTCAGCGCATACACCCTGGTGGAAGGTGAAGTACAGTCTACGGTAGCCAATACTCGCGTCGGTACGATTAAGGCCTGCCGTAGAGCTTATCTGGCGCCTGCAATCGGCGGCCAGGTCGCCGCATTGCATGTCAGGGAAAGCGACAAAGTCAAACGAGGCCAATTGCTGCTGGAAGTGTGGAACCAGGATCTAAAAGCCAACGTGACATTGCAAAAAGCCAGAATCGAAGTCAGCCGTGCCAGCGCCGAGCAAGCTTGCCAACTGGCGGGTGGCGCCGAACGTGAGGCCGCGCGTTTGTCCAAGCTGCAAAAACACAAGCAAATCGTTTCGGTGGAACAGGTCGACAAGTCGATAACCGGCAGTAAATCGCAACAAGCCGCCTGCCGCGCCGCGTTATTGGCCGTAAACGTCGCCGAAGCCGAATTGGAAGTGGCCGAGGCCTCCGTGCGCAAAACCTTGATATTGGCCCCCTTCGACGGTGCGGTGGCCGAAGTCAACGCCGAACTGGGTGAATTCGTGACCCCGTCGCCACCCGGCATTCCGACCTTGCCACCTATCGACTTGCTGGATGTCAGCTGCCTGACGGTATCGGCGCCCATAGACGAAGTCGATGCCGCTAAAATCGAAGCCGGCATGACAGCCTGCGTATCGCTGGATGCCTTTGCCGATAAACGTTGTTCCGGCGTCGTCAGTCGGGTTGCGCCTTATGTGCTGGAAAAAGAGAAACAGGCGCGCACGGTCGAAGTCGAAGTGACTTTAAAAGATCCCCGGGATTTATCCGAGCTACTACCCGGTTACAGCGCCGACATCGAAGTGCTATTGGCGAAAAAAGACTCTGTCTTACGCTTACCGGCCGATGCGATATTGGAAAACCATAGAGTGTTTCTGATCGACGACCGCAACGTATTACACGAACGCAGCTTTCAGCCCGGCTTGGCCAACTGGAGTTTCACCGAGGTTTTGTCCGGCTTGAAAGCTGGTGATCGTGTCGTGCAGTCGGTTGGCAAGGATGGGGTCGTTGACGGCGCGAACGTGATTGTCAAACCATGATTCGGCTCAACGGCATACACCGCTACTTTCAGGTGGGCGAACAGACCGTGCAGGCCTTGAACGGTATCGATCTGGCGATACGGCACGGAGAATATGTGTCGGTGATGGGGCCTTCAGGTTCCGGCAAATCGACCCTGCTGAATATCATCGCCTTACTGGATCAACCCAGTTCCGGTCAATATATGTTGAACGGCAAGGACGTCACCCGCCAGAGCGACGATGAACTGGCGCGCATACGCCGAGATAATATTGGTTTCGTATTTCAGTTTTTTCATTTGATTCCGCGCTTGACCGCCGCCGAGAACATCGAAATGCCCATGATATTGGCAGGATGGACTAGCGCTCAACGCAAACAAAAAGTTGCACAGGCTCTGGCTTCGGTAAATTTGCAGGACCGAGCCGGACATAAACCCAGCCAATTGTCGGGGGGGCAATTACAACGCATCGCGATCGCCCGGGCCATGATCATGCAACCGGCTATTTTGCTGGCCGACGAACCGACGGGTAATCTGGACAGCAAGTCCGGTCTGGAAATCATCGAATTATTGGAAGAGTTGAATCGGCAAGGGGTGACGCTGATGATCATCACCCATGACCGGACTATCGGTGAGCGAGCAAAGCGGCGTATCCGTATCGTCGACGGCGTTATTGCGGATTAACGCTCACCGCTTTTTGCGAATGCCATTGCGGGTTTCGAGACATCAACTCCCGTCTTTCGCAGATCATCTGTATAGCCTCCAGCCGCATATGTGCGCATATCGCACAGCTCGAGCCGGATAAAAACGCCAATTCTTCCTCCGGGATTTCGTTGCCGCAATCCGAACAATAAACCGCTTCGAGTGCTTTTTTCATGTCGACTCCTTCGAAAACAGGCTGCAAGCAGGAATATAAGCATAGTCTGATTTTGTAGGTCGTACGACATTTCTCAGTTGTTCGAACACCGTATATGTGAACAGGATTAAAGTTCTCGGCAAAAGTCTCTCGTTACTCTAATGTCTCCCTGGGATTTATCTACGAATAATTTTCCTGAATCTACATGCAAGAAACGGCTTCTCGTTTAAAACGGGACAAAGAGGGAGGCTTAACCTCTAACTGTCCCGGCTTAAGTTGGTAGCCCAAGAAACGACCGCCTTGTCATCATAAGCGTTAGCCTAAGGAAGGAGCATGAAGTAACTTCTTCAAAATCGGAAAGGGGGTTCAGTGACTCGATTGGCAGGTGTCGGCGGCAGGGATAGCCGACGCCAAGCCAACATGGACGTATTCACGGCGTCCTGTCGAGCGAGTCACCGAACCTCCACAATGCTTACTGTTTCGAGAAATTATTTTGCGCATATTCCTAACTGAGTCGCCATACCGCATAGGTCGCCAAGCACAGCACCAATGCACTGGGCGCCATCGACATCAACAAGGGATCGATTTCATAAATCAAGCCCATGTGACCTGCAATCCTGTCCAGAATATTAAAACTCATGCCTATCAATATTCCCATCAGGATACGGCCGCCGGCGCTGATGCCCCGGCCTATGCCGATCACAAACGGCACGGAAACCATCAACATCACAAAGGTTGCCAGCGGATTGACCAGCCGGCTCCAGAAGGCCATTTCGTAGCTTTGGGATTTCTGATTATTGGTTTTCAAAAAATCGATGTACATATACAGATCGTACAACGACAGGTTATCGGAATTGACTACGGCCACTTTCAGCAAATCCGACTCTATCGAAGACTGCCATTGCATTTCGGGCTGATTTTCCGCGTCTATCTGTCGCGGTCCGATGACAGACTGCCGAAAATTGGTCAATTGCCAGTGTTTGTTGCCGAGAAATTTGCCATGGTCGGCCTGAAAGGTCGATCTTAATCTATGTTGATCGTCGATTTGGTAAACCCTGATATCGCCCAGCGAACCGTCGTCCAGAATTTTTCGCACGTTGATAAAGCGATTGCCTTCGCGTAGCCACATGCCGTACTGCGAGCGCAACACCACGCCGTCATGTTGGGCCGTCGTTTTTAAAATTTGAGCGCTACGTTCGCAGGACGGGGCCACGAATTCGCCGACGCCAACCGCGACGATTACCAGCAACAAACCCGCCAACATGATGCTGCGTATGATCCAGCCGGTAGACAAACCCGCCGCCCGCATCGCGACGATCTCTCGATTATTGGCCATCGCCCCGATCACAACCAGGCTGCCGAGCAATGCCGCCGAAGGCACCAGATCGAAAAAAACCCGGGGCGAGGTCAATGCAATATACATGACGATTTGTTTGAGGCCGTAATTTCCTATGCCCAAATCCTTCATTTCGTCACTGAAGGTGAACAGATTG
>JAQTYP010000357.1 GCA_028688235.1 Methylomonas sp. | reverse complement strand
CATCGTCTTTTCAGTGATGCGCGCCAGCTGTTTCGGGCTGTTCGATTACGGGCGGGTGGACGTCGCCGAACTGGTCGAGCGCATGATTAGCGATAAAATCGAAATTCTGTTGATTTCGGTGCTGATGCTGCCTTCGGCGCTAAAAATACGCGAACTGCGCGACGCGCTCGATGCGCGAGGCATTGCGCTGAAAATTCTGGTCGGCGGCGCGCCGTTTCAATTCGACCCTAGTCTTTGGCAAGAAGTCGGCGCCGACGCGATGGGGTTGTCGGCCGCCGACGCCGTAGCCATCGTCCAAAGCTGGTCCGGAGTAATGTCATGAACGCCATGCAACGGGTGTTGACCGCGATGAGTTTTCGCGAACCGGACCGCGTGCCGCTGTTTTTATTCACGACCTTGCAAGGCGCCCGGGAGTTGGGCTTGTCGATAGCGGACTATTTTTCCCGGCCCGATTATGTCGCCGAAGGACAAATGCGGCTGTTGCGCAAGTATCGCGGCGATTGCGTCAGCGGTTTTTATTACGCCGCGCTGGAATTGCAAGCCTGGGGCGGCGAAGTCATTTTCCAGCCCGATTGCCCGCCCAATGCCGGCCCCGCAATCATACGAAAAGCCGAGGACATCGATGGTTTGCAAGCCCCCAGCGTCGCCGATTCGCCGCTGTTATCGCGAACCCTGGAGACGATTCGGCTACTGAAATCCCGGCTCGGCGACACGGTGCCCATCCTCGGCACGGTCATTTCGCCGTTTTCGTTGCCGGTGATGCAAATGGGCTTCGATCATTACCTGGAATTGATCCACGAACAACCCGATCGCCTGACCCGGTTAATGCGCATCAATGAAGATTTTTGCGTCGAATGGGCCAATGCGCAACTGGCCGCCGGCGCCACCGCCATCGGCTACGCCGATCCGGTGTCTTCGGTGACCGTGATCCCGCGCGAACTCTATCTTAAGACCGGCCAGCCCGTCGCCAAGCGCACCCTAGCGCGCATCAACGGTCCGGTCGCCACTCATCTGGCCTCGGGCCGCTGCCTGAGCATCATTGACGACATCGCCGCCACCGGCAGCGCCGGCTTGGGCGTCAGCGCGCTGGAGGATTTGGCGACCTTGAAGGCCGCCGCCCAAGGCAAGCTGACCTTGATCGGCAACCTCAACGGCATCGAAATGCGGCGCTGGACCACCGAACAGGCGGAACGCGAAGTCAAAACGGCGATTGCCAAGGCCGGGCGCGGCGGCGGATTCGTGCTTTCCGACAATCACGGCGAAATTCCGTGGCAAGTGCCCGAGGAAACCCTAATGGCCATTGCCGATGCCGTCGAACGTTGGGGCCGCTATCCACTGGATTGGATCGAGTAGTTCGGTGGCCAACGATCACGACAAACTCCGCATAGTCTGTTGCAACGGCTTTCGCCGCGAACTAGCCGCCGCCGTTGCCGCCGAAGCCTGGGACGATGTCGACGTTGTCGGCTTTCCGACGCGTTGCGGTCATCCGCCCATCAGTTGGAAAGAACTGAGTCCGTTAATCGCCGATGGCTGCAGCCATATCCTGATGTTGGGAATGAGTTGCCTGCATGCACTGGGCGAGCCGCCGGGCGACTGGCCGCCGCTGCGCTTCCAGCCTGTCGAGCAATGCTTCGAGTTCGTCGCCGGTCCCAGTCTGGTCGCCGAAGCCATCGAGCGCGGCGCCTATCTGACCACGCCGGTCTGGCTGCAACACTGGCCCGACCATCTGGCCGAGATGGGCTTTAATCCTGAAAACGCGGGCGAATTTTTCCGCGACGTCGCAACCGAGGTGCTGTTGCTCGATACCGGACTCGATCGCAAGGCCGGCGAGAATCTGGCCGAATTCGCCGCGACAGTCGAGCTTCCGACCCGGCGCATCGCGGTCGGCATCGATCATGCTCGCTTGTATTTGAACAAAATCGTCATGGCATGGCGCCTGGAGCAGTCGCAACTCGAATACCGCGCCGCCGAACACCGCCACGCCCGCGAACTCAGCGATAGAACCATGGCCATCGATTGCTTGTCGCGCATGAGCCGTATCATGACCGAGGCTCAAGCCATCGCCGCGATCGAGGAACTGTTCCAGATGCTGTTTGCGCCGCGACAACTGCATTACTTGCCGGTCGAGGACGGCAAATTCGCGCCAGAGCACTCGGTGCCGGCCGAGCTGTTGACGCAAATGCGAGCCTTGAATAGCGATTACGCGTGGACCGCCAGTCAACAGGGATTTTTATTGCGCATCCGCCGTAATAGCCACGCCCTCGGACTGGTCGCCGTCGAACGGCTGGCCTTCCCCGAATACCGCGAACAGTACCTGAATCTCGCGTTGGTGATTGCCGAAGTCTGCGCGCTGGCGATCGAAAATGCCCGCGCCTACCAACGCAACAAGGCCATGGAAGCCGAACTTCGTGAAAAGGAAGAGCGATTGTCCTTGGCGACCTTGGTCAACGGCGTCGGCATTTGGGACTGGAACCTGATCAGCAAGAAAATGATCTGGGACGACTCGATGTACGCGCTTTACCAACTCCGCGCCCAGGATTTTTCCGGTACCGAGCAGGCTTGGCGAACCGCCTTGCATCCCGACGATCTTGCTCGCTGCGACCGCGAAGTGGCGGCGGCCATTAACGGCGAAAAGTCGCTGGACACCGAATTTCGCATTTGCTGGCCGAACGGCGAAATACGCTATATCAAGGCCGTCGCCAAGGTGTTTCGCGACGAAACCGGCAAACCGCTGCGCATGCTCGGCATCAACATCGATATTAGCAAGCAGAAACGCGCCGAGGCCGAACTCGACCAGTACCGGCAACACCTGGAACAACTGGTGGCCAGCCGTACCCTGGAACTCTCGACCGCCAAGGAAACCGCCGAAGCCGCCAATCGCGCGAAAAGCGTTTTTCTCGCCAACATGAGCCATGAACTGCGCACGCCGCTGAACGCGATTCTGGGTTTTTCGCAGTTGCTAGAAAGAGATCTAAGCATTCCCGAATCGGCGCGGAACGACATCGCCACCATCAAGCGCAGCGGCCAATATCTGCTGGATCTGATCAATGACGTACTGGAAGTTTCCCGCGTCGAATCCGGCGGCGGCCAGGCGCGTCCGGCGCCATTCGACCTGTTCGATACCTTGCTGGCGATCACCGAAACCATGGCCGATCGCTGCCGCGCCAAGCAACTGGCGTTTATCGAGGACTATGCCGACGACGTGCCGCGCCAGGTCGAGGGCGATGTGCAGCGCTTACGTCAAGTATTGCTGAACTTGCTCGATAACGCCGTCAAGTTTACCGAGCGCGGTGAAGTCCGTCTCGCGGTAAGCCGCCAAGCCGACGGCCGCATCCGGTTTTCGGTCCGCGATACCGGCCCCGGCATCGCCAAGGAACAACAGCGGCGCGTTTTCTCCGCTTTTTATCAAATCCACGGCAGCGCCACTCGCGGCGAAGGCTCCGGCCTTGGGCTGGCGATCAGTCGGGAATACGTGCGGCTGATGGGCGGCGAACTGGTTTTGGAAAGCGAACCGAATCAAGGCTGTTGCTTCAGCTTTTCGCTGCCGCTGGCGAAAACCGAAGCTCGGCCCGGCATCGACGGCCACGCCGCGCCACCCGGGCAATCCTTGATCAAACGTCCCGAAGCCGCAACGGCACTGGAAGCGTCGCTGACTCGCTTGCCGGCAACAATCCGCCAACAATTGGCCGAAACCGCCGCCGTTTTGGATGTCGAGACTCTACAGAGAATGGCCGGACGCCTGCGCGAGCATTACCCCGAGGAAGCCGATCTCATCGCCGGGCTGGTCGAAATCTATGCCTTCGATAAACTGATCCAATTGTGCGAACCCGCTTGACCGCTGGGCGGCGCCTCATCCACCCTATCCGCTACCGTTACTGAAACCCCCATGGCCAAAAAACAAAAATCCGCCTTCGTCTGCACCGAGTGCGGCGCCGACTATCCGGGCTGGTCCGGACAATGCAACCAATGCGGCGAGTGGAACACCATCAAGGAAGTCAAACTCGGCGG
>JAQTYP010000356.1 GCA_028688235.1 Methylomonas sp. | reverse complement strand
CTATAAGCCGGGGAGCACAGAGCAGTCGGTCAGTGAAGGAAAACAAGCGGATAAAAACGGCGACCAAAAGGTAGAAGTAGAACCCGACGTCTATTACGAAATATCCAGCCCATTGATGGTCAATTTTCCGCCGGGCTCCAGTGCTAGGATCATCAAAGTGGCCGTGACCGTATTGGTTCAGGGTGAAGCCAGTTTCGAAATCCTTAAGAAACACGAACCGATGATACGCAATAATTTGTTGATGATCATCAGTTCAATAGGAGCCGATAGCATGAAGACGTTGGAAGGAAAGCAGGAATTGCAGGCCAAGATGTTGGCCGAAGTGGGAAAGGTCATGGAAAAAATGGCAGGCAAAAACACCGTTAAAGACGTCTACTTTACAGAATTCGTGATGCAATAAATGTCGACGGCAGATTTACTTTCACAAGATGAAATCGACGCGTTGCTGCATGGCGTCGATGACGGCGAGATCGAGACGGCTCAGGAGGATGGCGATAGCGTCAAAGCCACCCGCTTGTACGACTTTAACAGTCAGGAGCGTATCGTTCGTGGCCGCATGCCCACGCTGGAAATGGTCAATGAACGGTTTGCGCGTTATTTTCGGATTTCATTGTTCAATTTCCTGCGGAGGGCGGCCGAGATTTCGGTATCGGGCATTCAAGTTCAAAAATTTTCCGAATTCATACAAGGCCTGTTCGTACCGACCAATTTGAATGTCATTCGGATGGCGCCCTTACGCGGCAGGGCACTAATCGTCATGGAGCCGCGTTTGGTGTTCACGGCGGTAGACAATTTCTTCGGTGGTGGCGGGCAGTTTTACAACAAGGTCGAGGGGCGGGAATTTACACCGACCGAAATGCGCATCATACGCTTGATACTGGAAATGATTTTCAAGGATTTGACCGAAGCCTGGAAGCCCGTGATGGACGTCGGTTTCGAATATATCAATTCGGAAGTCAATCCTCAGTTTGCCAACATCGTCAGTCCTTCCGAGATCGTGGTCACATCCACAATTCATGTCGAGTTGGAAGGGGGCGGCGGCGACGTCAATATCGCATTGCCGTATTCGATGATAGAGCCGATTCGGGAGTTGCTGGATGCGGTAACCAGTGACAGAGGCGAAGTGGATGGCCGCTGGCAGGAATCTCTTAGAGCGGAAATCATGCGCAGCCAAGTGACTTTGAACAGCAAGCTGATCGAAAAGGAGCTGACGATAGGCGATGTCATCGAATTAAAAAAAGGCGACGTCATTCCGATCGAAATGCCTGAAACCGTATTGCTGGAGGTCGAAAACGTGCCGGTTTTCAGGGGAAAATTGGGTTTGTCCGATGGCAATTACGCCATTGAAATATTGGAGAAAGTGTCACTGGAAGCACTGTGACGGTTTAAGCGGATCAAAACTATGAGCGAAAACGACGAATTGAGCGACGATTGGGCTGCGGCGATGAGTGAACAATCGGAGGCGGAAGCCGATTGGGGTGATGCGATGAAAGAGCAGCAGGCCGGTAGCGGCCCGGCGTACGAAGCCGCGGCATTTCCGAATCTGGAGGATGTCAAGCATAAAACGTTTTCCGGTGCCGAAGACGTGAAACTGGATGTGATTCTGGACGTGCCCGTTACCGTTTCATTGGAAATTGGCAGAACTAAAATCAACATACGTAATTTATTACAGCTTAACCAAGGCTCGGTCGTCGAACTGGATCGTTTTGCCGGGGAGCCCATGGATGTATTGGTTAACGGTACCTTGGTGGCTCATGGCGAGGTGGTCGTCGTGAACGACAAGTTCGGTATTCGCTTGACGGACATCATCAGCCCGTCCGAACGCGTTAGAAAGCTGGGCTGATGTTGTCAACGCGCCTTGCCGGCCTCACGCTGGGTTTATTTTATACCGTTGCCGTCGAGGCCGGTGACAGCATAGAGCAACGGCGGCCTGCCGGCGTTGTCGCTTTTAGCGATGTATTGCAGTGGTTGTTCGGCTTGATTTTCGTATTGGCGGTGTTCGGTTTGTGCGTCTGGCTGCTGCGCAAGACTGGCCATTTTTCGATACAGAGCAAGAGCCCACTGGCTGTCCTAGGTGGCCTGTCGTTAGGCATGAGGGAAAAACTGGTCCTGGTCAAGGTAGGCGATAAACAGTTATTGCTCGGAGTGACTCCGGGAAGGGTGGATAAGTTGATGGAGCTCGACGGGGACGCCCGATTATTTTTAAAGCCGGAAGCCGACGACGATAACGTCTCGTTCGCGGCGAGACTGAATCGGGTTTTGCGGAGCAAGGCCGATGGCTAGAACGCCAATGTTCATGGTTATCGTAGCCAGCTTTGCGGCCGTCATGCCGACAGAAGTCTGGGCAGCGGCCGGTATAGACGCGGTTACCGTTACGACCAATGCCAAAGGCGGCGAAACCTATACGGTGACGATACAGATATTGGCCATCATGACGATGCTGACGTTGTTGCCGGCATTGCTGTTAACGATGACGTCGTTCACCCGCATCATGATCGTGCTGGGACTGTTAAGGCAAGCCTTAGGCGCTCAGCAGGCGCCTAGCAATCAAGTGCTGCTGGGATTATCGTTGTTTTTAACGATATTCATCATGATGCCGGTACTGGATAAGGTCAATGAGACCGCCGTCCAGCCTTATCTGGAAGAAAAAATCGATGTGACGACGGCCTTGCAAAACGCCTCAGAGCCCTTCAAGCAATTTATGTTGAAGCAAACGAGGGAAAGCGATATCGAGATGTTTGTCAGGATTTCCGGTAAGGAACATATCGATAAGCCGGAGGATGTGCCGTTCTCGTTATTGTTGCCGGCATATGTGACTAGCGAATTGAAAACGGCGTTTCAAATAGGTTTTCTGATATTTTTGCCTTTTTTGGTCATCGATCTCGTAGTGGCGACTGTCTTGATGTCGATGGGGATGATGATGTTGTCTCCTATGATCGTGTCCCTGCCGTTCAAGCTGATGCTATTCGTACTGGCCGACGGATGGTCGTTGGTATTGGAAATGCTGGCCGCCAGCTTTTACGTATAGACAGGGCGGTGCGCATGAATCCGGATACCATCTCAACCATCGCTCAGGAAACGGTTTGGGTGGCCCTCAAATTGATGGGGCCGATTTTATTGTCGTCATTGGCGGTGGGTTTGGTGGTGTCGATGTTTCAGGCGGCAACCTCGATACAGGAACAAACGCTAACCTTTATTCCTAAATTGGCAACGATTATCGTGGGTTTAATGATAGCCGGGCCCGGCATGCTGCAAATGCTGATCGACTATTTTCAGCAATTGATGCGCGAAATTCCCCACTTGATAGGATGAACTTTCGAGAAGACGAGCTCATAGCCTATCTTGCCTCATTCGTCTGGCCTTTCATGCGCGTGAGCTCCATGTTTATTTCCATCCCCGTCCTTAGCGTCAATAGCGTACCCGCCCGTTTGCGGGTCATGCTTAGCCTTTTGATCACCTTCGCGCTGATGCCGACCTTGCCCGAGATGCCGAATGTCGAGCTATTCAGTTATGACGGTTGGATGGTCAGCGTACAGCAATTAGTCTTAGGCGTTTCTACCGGTTTCATCCTGCAAATGGTGTTTTCCGTCATACTCTTTGCCGGCCAATCGATAGCCTTCGGTATGGGCTTGGGCTTTGCGTCCATGGTGGATCCTGCGACTGGCGTGCAAACCCCCGTGATCGCGCAGCTTTTTGTGGTCAGTGCCAGTTTGGTATTCTTGGCGGTCGATGGACATTTACTGCTGATCGAAATGTTGGCTCGAAGCTTCATGACCTTGCCGGTTTCCATGGCCGGTATCGAAAAAGCTGATTTCTGGCATATAGTAAGTTGGAGTAGCCAGATATTCGCCGGCGGGGTATTGTTGGCCATGCCCATCATGACGACCTTGTTGTTCGTGACCATCAGTTTCGGCATTGCCTCGAAAGCCGCGCCGCAATTGCAATTGTTCGGCGTCGGATTTCCCATCACTATTCTGTTGGGCATGGTATTGATTTGGTTCGGCCTGGCAACGATGCTGGAAGGCTT
>JAQTYP010000355.1 GCA_028688235.1 Methylomonas sp. | reverse complement strand
GTCCCCGCCTGAACGAAGCCTATCAGTTGATCCATGTTGCCTGTGACTTTGGCGCTGGCCCGTAGCGCAGGATACCAGCCGTCGATGCCTTTGCCATCGAGTTGGTGGCAAGCGACGCAGTTTTTCGGGTAAACGGACTCGCCTTTGGCTATCAACACGGAACGCGGCTGATCCGCCAGATCGGGGGCTTGATTTTGTTTGTCCAATGTGGATTTGACCCATGCATCGTATTGATCCTGTTCCATCGCAATCACGACGATAGGCATGAAACCATGGTCACGTCCGCACAACTCGGTACATTGGCCGCGATAAACACCGGGATTTTCGACATAGGTCCAGGCTTCGTTAACGAAACCGGGATTAGCGTCTTTTTTCCAACCTAAATCCGGCACCCACCAGGAGTGGATCACGTCGGCAGCGGTAAACAGGAAGCGGATTTTCTTTTTGGTCGGAATAACCAGAGGATGGTCGACATTAAGCAAATAATTGGCAACCGTACGTGGATCGCCGTCTTTCTGGCGGTGGACTTTTTCACTGGCTTCGTCCAGATGGCTCTCGAAGTGAACACCGTTATCCAGGTACTCATAATCCCAGTACCATTGTTTACCGGTGACCTTGATGCTCATGTCGGACTCTTGCACCTTGTCCAGATCGATGACCGCTTTGGTAGCAGGAATGGCCATAGCCACCAGAATCACAGTCGGGATGATGGTCCAGATAATCTCTACCGTGGTGTTTTCATGGAATTTTGCGGCTTGATGTCCTTTGGATTTACGATGATGGTAAATCGAATAGAACATGGTACCGAACACACCGATGCCGATGAACACACAGATCCACAGGATGAGCATATGCAGATCGTACAGCTCATGACTCAGTTGCGTCACCCCTTGTACCAGGTTGAGAGTGTAGTCCGCATGTGCAGTTCCGAGCCCCAAGGCCATCAAAACCAGACACGCGAGCAGTTGCTTTGCTTTATTCACGGAGCAGCCTCCTCGATTGTAGTAATAAACTTGTATGCGTATATCTTATTTTATTTTGCGGCCCGCACTGGCAGACAACGCTTCCTATTATCAAAAACTAACACAAATTAACCGGTTAATTCTAACTCATGACTCCCCGCTAAACCAGAAGAGCTTTTCCCGATCTTTCAGCAAACATAAAAAAGGCCCGCGAACATCACCATTCGCAGGCCTTTGTTTCCTGATACTAAACTATCTTTTTACCGTAATCGCATCCTCTTTAACTCAATACTGCACTATAAGCCTTGTCGAAGGTTGGAATATGGCTATCCAGCCAGCCTTTGACCATTTGTCCTACTTCATCGGTGACTTCGGCCTGGCCGGCGTGAAACTTTTTCTGCAAATCCGCACAAATTCCGATCAATGCCTCATGCTCAGCTTTGTGCCTATCGTAACCGCCGTAGCCTACGGCCAGCATTTCTTTTTCTTCATGAGCAAAGTGATCGACAACGTAAGAAATCAATGCATCCAGAGAACTGCCTATCGTTCCACGATCCGCTCCGCCGGTCGCATCGGCATATAATTTATTCAACAATCCGAATAACGTTTGGTGTTCTTGATCAGCAAAACCGACATTTGTGCCGTATTGTTCAGCAGTCCAAGTGATTAACGCCATAGCATACCTCCAAGTTATTGTTTTATTAAGGAGCCTGCATTGTCAGCGCAACGATGCCCGACAATATTGATATAAATCAAATTTTTTTCAGTTTTTAGAAATTGACATGTTCTGCCAATAAATCGAAGTCCGGCTCAGACAAATACGGGAGCACCCCAAGGAACCTCGCATGCATTGAATTATTCAAATAAGCCAGGTTCGCCTCGAACTCAGGCATTTCCGGCTCTAGCTGCACAGCCAACCAACCAAAGACCTCGAGTCCGGCCTGTCGAATCGCTTGATAACTCAGACGAGCATGATTGATACACCCCAAGCGCATGCCCACCACCAGCACGACCGGCAATTGCAGGGTTTTAGCGAGCAATGCATTATCCAAATCACGACCCAAGGGCGAAAACCAGCCTCCCGCCCCCTCGACCACCACGCAATCGCTCCGCGCTTTAAGATATTCAAATGCCGACAGAATGACGTCCGGGTCGACGTAAACCTCGCCGCAGGCGATATGTGGGGAAATCGGCCGCTCGAATGCATAAGGATTGATCCGATCGTAATCCACGGCCACCGATGAATATTGCTGCAGCCAGACGGCATCCTGATTTTTCCATCCGCCCTGCCGCCACTCGCAACCGGCCGCGACCGGCTTCATGCCAAACGCCCGATTACCCCGCAGTTGCAAGGCCCGCATTAGGGCGATGGCTGCCCAGGTCTTGCCGATATTGGTGTCGGTGCCGGTAATGAAAAATCCCGACGGCCTATTCATAGCCTCGCCTTGACGAAGATAATTTCGTAACTGGCCACAATATCCAACCCCGGCATTTGCTCTCGATAGTGAATCATCATTTGTTGCAACTGCGCCTTGGTCGTCGGCTTCGGCTTACGTCCGGAATTTACATTGTGAGCCCCCATGTCTTTCAATTCACGCATCAAGTCCAATACCGTCGGATATGACCAGCGATACATCAGGCTGCTCACTCTAATATCCCGAAAGCCGGCAGCCGATAACAAAGCGTCGATGGCCGCCACCGAATGAAAAGTATTGACGTGAGTATAGCTATCCACGGCCGCCCACGCGGATTTAAGCTCGCATAACGTAGCGGGACCGAAGGTTGCAAACACCAATACCCCACCCGGCTCCAGCACCTGTTTGAAACCCGAGAAGGTTGTCGCCAAATCCTGAGTCCATTGCAAGGCAAGATTAGAATAAATTTGACTGACGCAGCTCCTGGCCAATGGCAACTTTTCGGCGTCCGCGCACAAATAATACGCCTCCATATCAGGTTGCTTGCTCCGACTGGTTTGTAGCATAGGCAGCGCCAAATCCAATGCAATCAACTGCTGCCCGGCCAAAGCCGTATCCAATAGACAGGTCAAAAAGCCTGTGCCGCAACCGACATCCAACACTCGCCCGGATTTCCGTCCGAGCGGAAAACGCCTTAACAACTCCAATCCGACCTTTCTTTGCAACGCCGCCGCACCGTCGTAGCCTGACGCGGCGGCGGCAAAGGCACGTCGGATCTTGCCTTTATCCAGACCAGTCTCGATTGTCATAGGCTATCGGCGATCAAGGCTATCATCTGTTCCGGATGCGACAAAAACGGTACGTGACCCGCCGAATCCACTATATGAACGCCGACACGGGAATTCATCTGCCTGACACGCTGAGCGCAAGCTACGGGAACCAGGGCATCTTTGCCGCCCATGATCATGCTGACAGGTATTTGACTGCTCCGCATGAAAGGGCGCATGTCGCCAATCTTGAGGATATCCAGACCGGCCCGCAAGACCTCGGCGGCGGGCGGCGGGCATTCCGACATGCTTTGTTTCAAGCGCTTCAGCAATGGCTTGCCGTACGCCAGACCATTGACCTGCAGAGCCAAAAAACGCACCAAGGTTTGCGCCACATCCGATTTCAACAGCGTCGCGAAGTCGTCCAGAACTCCCGCCCCGACGCCCGGCCAATCTCCGTCTTGAACGAAACGCGGATTGCCAGCCAGGACCAGCAGTTTATCGACACTATCCGGAAAACGCTCGGCCATCGCCATCGCCACGGTCGCTCCCAAAGACCAGCCCAATAGACTAAAGCGTTCGACCGGAATCGCCGCAAGCAAGGTTTCGGCGACAGTGTCCAGCGTATAAGGCGCTATCGCCTCGCTACGTCCATGCCCGGGTAGATCGATGCAAATGACTTGGCAATGCCGCACAAGCTGCAATGCAAAATCGCGCCAGATCCCGGCATGCATGGCCCAGCCGTGTATCATAACCAGCGGCCGGCCGCTGCCATACACTTCGCTATGGATGTGACTCACAAGATCACCTTGGCCAAAACGTCGAGCAGGGAATCGACTTGCTCGAAACCGTGCGCTGCGGACAAAGTCACCCGCAAGCGCGCGGTG
>JAQTYP010000354.1 GCA_028688235.1 Methylomonas sp. | reverse complement strand
AACCGTTATTTTGTAATCCGGGCTTGTCCAACAACCGGTTCAGATGGTGGCTTCGCGCGTTGCGCTCGCACCATCTAACCTTATTCGTTAGTGCAGCAAGTCTAAAGCCTTTTCGGCGGCTTTTTGTTTGACTGCTTCGCTGGCTTCGCCGGCCGATTTCGGCGCCGCTTTAACGGCGGCTTTACCGGATTCGACGGTGTCGACGGCTTGGGTGGCTTCGGCCGGTACGGCTTGTTTTGCCTTTTGTTCCGCGGCATCGGTTACCGCATCCTTGGCTTGATCCGTGACGGTCTCAGGCGTGGTTTCCGCCGCGTTTTTCAAGGTTTTGGCGTCGTCCAGGGCTTCGCCGGCCGCTTCCGTATTCTTTACGGCTTCGGGGGCTGCGGATTTGACGGCGTCGGTGGCTAACTGCTTGCCGGCGGCTTCGAACAACGAGCTTTGCGCCAGTGCCGAGCCCGAGGCCAGCAGCAATGTGGTCAATAAGGCGATGTTTTTATTGTTCATGTAGTACTCCTGGTGTTAGTGATTGTGGTGCGGGCTTAGAGTACTACAAGGAATCTTAAGTTGTTATTAAATGTTGGCTTGCTCGGCGATACGGTGCAAGCTCTGAGCGACCAAGTGTTGCGCGCGCTCGACGGTGTTGGCTTCCGCATAGCAGCGTAACTCAGGTGCGTTGCCGGATGGGCGCAAATGTACGATTTCGCCGTTCTCGAAGGTCAAACGCAGTCCGTCAGTGGTATCTTGGTATTTGATCGTGCCCAGTTCGGTGCCCCACAGCGCTTGATAAGCCTTATCGTCTTCTTGCAATTGTTGCAACAAGGTTTGGCTGGCGGAGGCCTGGAAGTTTTGCAAGCGGTCGCTGGCCGTGTAGCGTTTCGGCAAAGTGGTGGGTAGCATAGAGAGCTTGACGCCTTGTTGTTTGGCCATGGCCAGCAGTGCCAAAGCCGGCAACACCGAATCGCGGGTGGGTAAGGGGGCTAAACTGTGCTCACCAATACCTAGGCCCGGGCCTGCCAAAAAGCCACCATTGGCTTCGAAGCCGGCCACGCCCGGACCGGCTTGCTCCATGCCGGCGATCACATAGGGTGAGCCGATACGGGTGCGAACGACGCGTTCGAATAGACCGGATAATTCAATGGCCGTATTGCAGCTGACCGGAGTCACTACGGTTTTGGCGCCTAAAAACTTGGCGCACAACAGGCCGACGATATCGCCGCGCAACCAGTTGCCGGTTTCGTCGGCAATCAACGGCCGGTCGCCGTCGCCGTCGGTGGAGATGATCGCGTCCAGACCGTATTCCTTCGCCCAGGATAGTCCGCGTTGTCTATCCTCTTCACTGACGGCCTCGGTATCGATGGGCACGAAGGTATCCGTGCGGGATAAGCTTATGACGTCCGCACCGAGCGCCTGCAAGATGTCCCGCAGGCAATCCCTGGCGACGCTGGAGTGTTCGTAAATACCTATGCGCCAGCCGGTCAGCAAATCGGCTGCAAACAAATCGGTATAACGCTTTCGGAATTGTTCCAATGCGGCAGGATTGACGACCGGCATGATACCGTCGTCTTCGAAGTCGCCAACATCGACCACCGAGGCCGTGATGGCGGCTTCGTCGGCTTTGCTGATCTCGCCTTCGACCCGGTAAAACTTGATGCCGTTGCGGTCGAACGGGATATGACTGCCGGTCACCATAATGGCCGGCATGTTGTGCGTCATCGCATAAAGGGCCAGCGCCGGCGTCGGCAAGGCCCCGCAAAAATCGACTTCGCAATCTGCCTGGCTTATCGCGACGGCGCAGGCTCTGACGATAGCAGGGCTCGATGGACGCAAATCCATGCCCAGGGCGATTTTTTGGCCGGGTTCTGCCAATTTAAGGCCGTGTAAAAAAGCCAAAGTATAAGCCGCGCAAACCTGCGCATTCATTTGACTGACCAAGCCGCGCGCGCCGCTGGTGCCGAAAGCGACGCCGCTGTCGGCCATCATTTGTTGGATGTTGATTGTTGTCATTGGAATTTTCAGTGAATCGAATGATGTGGTAATAGACGGAAAACTTTCATTCGCCGGGGGGTGATGCTGCGTCTTCATGAACGTTAGGTTAACGTTTACGTCCGCCTCCGAGCAAAGAACCCAGCACGCCGCGTATGATCTGTTTGCCGACTTCCTGGCCTATGCTGCGGGCGGCGCTTTTGGCGGCGGTTTCCAGTACGCTCTGGCTGCCGCGGACGGACCCTCGCTTGTTTCCCGTTCCCAATAAGATATTTCCCCAATCTAAGCCTGGGCCGGAGCTTTCGGATTGGGCGCCTGTTTCGGTTCTGTTCTTCAGAATTTCGTAGGCCGATTCCCTATCGATTTGTTTTTCGTAATGGCCGTAGAGTACCGAGTTGGCTATGGTTTGCATGCGTTCTTCGTCGCCGGCAGGGCCTATGCGGCTGTGGGGCGGTTTGATCAGGGCCCGTTCGACCGGCAAGGGCGTGCCTTTTTCGTCCAGGAAAGACATCAGTGCCTCGCCGACACCGAGTTCGGTAATGGCTGTGGCGACATCCAGTTCGGGATTACTTCTGAACGTATCGGCCGCAGCCTTGACGGCTTTCTGGTCGCGCGGCGTGAAGGCGCGCAAGGCATGTTGTACCCGGTTGCCGAGCTGGCCGAGCACGGCGTCCGGAATATCCAAGGGATTTTGGCTGACGAAATAAATGCCGACGCCTTTGGAACGGATCAAACGCACGACTTGCTCGATTTTTTGCAGCAAGGCGGCCGGAGCATCGTCGAACAATAAATGCGCCTCGTCGAAGAAAAACACCAATTTCGGTTTGTCCAGGTCGCCGGCTTCGGGCAGGTTTTCGAACAATTCCGACAACAGCCATAGCAACAAGCTGGCGTAAACCTGAGGCGAGTTGTAGAGGGTGTCGGCGGCCAGGATGTTGATGACGCCGCGGCCACCGTCGGTTTGCAGCAAGTCGTTGAAATCCAGCGCCGGCTCGCCGAATAGCTGTTCGGCACCTTGCTGTTCGAGTTGCAGCAATCCGCGCTGTATCGCGCCGACGCTGGCGGCGGAAATGCTGCCGTATTCGCTACGTAGCTCGGAGGCATGGTCCGCCGCGTATTGCAGCATGGCTCTCAGATCCTTCAAGTCCAGCAACAGCCAGCCGTTATCGTCGGCAATTTTGAATGCCGCCGTCAGCACGCCGGCTTGCGTGTCGTTCAGGCTCAGCATCCGCGATAGCAATAACGGCCCCATGTCCGAGATCGTCGCGCGTAAGGGGTGGCCTTTTTGGCCGAAGACGTCCCAAAACAACACCGGTGAGGCCCGGTAATCGAAATCGCTCAAGCCCAATTCGGCGACTCTGGCTTCGACCTTTGCATTGCCGCCACCCGTTAGGCAAATTCCCGACAAGTCGCCCTTGACGTCGGCCATGAACACAGGCACGCCGATGTTGGAAAAAGCTTCCGCCAGTGTTTGTAGCGTAATGGTCTTGCCGGTGCCGGTAGCGCCGGCGATCAGCCCGTGGCGATTGGCCATGGCCGGCAACAAGCATAATTCTTCGGCGGATGATTTTGCGATAAGGAGAGGTGTGGCCATTGTGATGTCCTAAAAATGCAAAAAATGAGATTCGAGCAAAACTGCAATTGGTCCACGAAAAGCACGAAATATATCAGTTTGTCGCTCTGTTTTTTCCGTTCGCCGTTTAGGCGATGATCTAAATTCGGCAACTACTCAAAATTTTCGTCTATTTCGTGGACGAAATGATTTTTCAAGCTTCAATCGGACAGTATTTGCCCGTCTCAGCACATCGCGTTGTTCGGTACGGAGATCACTTGGGCAAAGCCGCCGCCTGGCGTGCGGAAGTTGGTGGTTTGCCCCTGGTAAAGCCGGGCGCAAACGATTTGGGTTTCGCCGAGATAAACGTAATGGCGCAAATCCAGTTTCAAATCGACCGCTTGATCGGCTACTTGCAATTGGCGTTCGCTAGGCAATACCAGCGTTTGAACCACATAATCGCCTTGCAGGATTTCGGAGAATACCCTTTTGGTCAGCTTGTCGCCGCGGTAG
>JAQTYP010000353.1 GCA_028688235.1 Methylomonas sp. | reverse complement strand
GTAACTCTTTGCAATTCGTCCACACCGGCGTTACTCCTATCTTGTATCTGCGCCTTGAAACCGCCGACCGTGCTCATGCCTCTCACCGGTGGCGGCGCAAATACCGCGATATGCGCATCTTCTATGCCCGCCAGGCGCTGCGTCAGCTTCTTGATGATCTCGTCGGCGGCCAATTCAGGATGGCCGGCGCGACTATCGAAACCGTCCAGTCTGGCGAACATCGTCGCGACGTTGGACTGGCTGGCACTGGTCAATACCGACCAGCCGACATAGGCATTGACGTGGGCTACGCCTTCGGTTTCCAAAATGATGGGCGCGGCCTTTTTCATGACTTCTTGTGCGCGCGACAAGGAAGCCGCGTCCGGCAATTGCGCGTATAAAATCAGATAGCCCTGGTCCTGCTGCGGAATGAAACCCGTCGGCACCTTGTTAAAAGCCAAAAAATTCAAACCGTTGAGGCCCAAGTAGAGCACCAGCACGACGCTAGTCGTCCTAAGCAAGCGACCGACCAGACGACCGTAACTCTCGCTGAAACGCCTGAAAAACCGGTTGAACGGCCCGAAAAACCAGCCGAACAGGTGGTCTAGCAGGCGCGTGAACGCGTCTTTGTCGCCGTGCGCCCTGTCGAGCAACAAGGCGCATAGAGCCGGACTCAAGGTCAAGGAGTTGAAAGTCGAGATCACCGTCGATACGGCGATAGTCAGCGCGAACTGCTTGTAAAACGCCCCGGAAACACCGGTGATGAAGGCGGTCGGCACGAATACCGCGATCAACACCAAGGTCGTGGCGATAATCGGCCCCACCACCTCGCTCATCGCGATCCGGGTGGCTTCGCGGGCCCTCATGCCTTCGGCGATGTGACGTTCGACGTTCTCGACGACGACGATCGCATCGTCGACGACGATGCCTATCGCCAACACCAAGCCGAACAACGACAAGGTGTTCAACGACAAGCCCATGGCCGCCATCACCGCAAAAGTGCCGATTAACGACACCGGCACCGCCAGCAAAGGAATGAGGGTCGCCCGCCAGTTTTGCAGAAAAATGATGACGACCAGCACCACCAACAGGATGGCTTCGAACAAGGTTTTCACCACCGCATCTATCGATTGCTGCACGAACACCACGGTGTCGTACACCAAAAGATAATCCAAACCTTCCGGGAAGCGCGGCTTCATCTTCTCCATCGCGTCGACCAAGGCTTGTTTGGTTTCCAGCGCATTGGAACCCGGCAACTGGAAAATCGCCAAACCCACCGATTCTTCGCCGTCCAGATACAGGCCGGAATTGTAATCCTTGGCACCCAGTTCGATACGGGCGACATCTTTCAAACGCGTAATCTCGCCGCGTTCGCCTTGCTTGATGACGATATCGCCGAATTGTTCTGGGGTCTGCAAACGGCCCAAGGTGCTGACGGTATATTGATAGTCCGCGCTTTCCCCGGAAGGCTGCTGACCGACCACGCCGGCCGCCACTTGCACGTTCTGTTCGCGCACCGCGGCAACCACTTCGCCGGCGGTCAAATTGCGGGCGGCGATTTTTTCCGGATTCAGCCACAGCCGCATGCTGTAATCGCGCGCCCCGAAAACCAGAATTTCACCAACGCCCGGCAATCTGGCCAAGGTATCCTTCAATTGCAGCAAGGCGTAGTTGCTCATATACACGCTGTCGTAACGCTTGTCCGGCGAAATCAGATTGACCACCAAGCTCAAGTCCGGGCTACGTTTTTTGACGCTGAGCCCCTGGCGACGCACTTCCTCCGGCAATTTGGGCTCCGCAAGGGCCACCCGGTTCTGCACCTGAACCTGGGCTTTGTCCAGATCGGTACCGGGCTCGAAGGTGATCGTCAACGACATCGCACCGCTGTTGGTGGACTGGGACGACATATACAGCATGTCTTCGACGCCGTTGACCTCCTGCTCTATCGGTGTCGCCACGGTTTCCGCAACGACTTTGGCATTGGCACCGGGATAGGTGGTCGTCACGACGACGGTGGGCGGGGCAATCTGCGGATATTGCGCGATAGGCAATCCTATCAATGCCAAGCCGCCGACTAGCACGATGACGATGGACAACACCGAGGCAAAAATCGGCCTGTCTATGAAAAAATGGCTGAATCTATCCATGGCTTACTTGATTCCTCGAGCGTCCAGCACGATGCGTTCCGGTTTGACACTGCTACCGGGCCTGAGTTTTTGCCCGCCTTCGACGACCACCCAGTCGTCGGCCTTAAGGCCTGCACGAACCACCCGCATACTTCCTATCAGCGGGCCAAGCTCGACCCGGCGATAGTCCAGCTGGTTGTCCGGCTTGACTATCCAGACGAAACTCTCGGCCTGATCGCTGCCTATTGCCCTATCGGGCAACAAGGTCGCCGGATAGGGATCGCTGGCGCGCACCCGCATCCTGGCGAAAAAACCGGGACTCAATAATTCGTCGGCGTTGGCGAAAACGCCGCGCAAGGTCACCGTGCCGGTCGCCGCATTGGCCTGCGGCGCAACGTAATCCAGCCTGCCTTGATGCGGAAATTCGGCTTCGTCGGCGAGAGCCAATTGCACCGGCGTGCCCTGCCAATCGCCAGCGCCTTGCCCCGGCTGCCGAGCGCGGCGACGATATTTCAATACCGATCGTTCATCGGCATCGACGTAGACATACACCTTGTCGGTCGAAACGATATGGGTCAGCAACGTACCGTCGCCACCACTTTTGATCAAATTGCCGGCCGTGACCATCTCCCGCCCTATCCGCCCGCCGATGGGTGCTTTGATCGCGGTGTAATCCAGATTCAATTTGGCCGCATGGACCGTGGCCTCGGCGGATGTGACCGCCGCGGCCGTTTCGCGCAGGCCCTTTTGGCGGGCGTCGTATTCCTCTATGGAAATAGCCTTGGCTTCGAACAGATTTTCGGCCCGGACCAGATCGTTTTTGGCCAGTTCGTGCTTGATTTTGGCCCGTTCCAGCTCAGCCGTTGCATAATCGAGCTGCGCCTCGAAGGGTTTGGGATCGATTTCGAACAACAGGTCGCCAGGCTTGACTAAGGCGCCGGCCGCGAAGTTGACTTTCTGTAGCAACCCACCGCCCCGAGCCCTGACCTCCACCGCTTCGACCGCCTCGATACGCCCCGTGTATTCGTCCCATTCGGTGATTTCCTGCCGTAAGGCTTGGGCAATTTTGACGACGGCCTCTGGCCTTGGAGGCTGATCCTGTGACGGCTTATCGCAGGCCGCAAGCAAAACCACAATCAATCCGGCCAGTCCCTGCATTCGTAAAGCAGCGCATAAAAAGCCGCCAGCCGAATAATTATCCCTATGTCCCATTACACCTTCCTCGCCGCCAAAAATAAAATGGTAATTTACCTTACCTTTTAAGTTTAGGGTATCATGCAAGACAGAGTCAATTGATTTTCAGAAAGCAACATCATGGTCAAATGCGGACGTCCGCCCAAAGGCAACGAGCAACTCAGCCGGGACAGGCTGCTCGATGCCGCCCGCCCCCTTTTTTTGGAACACGGTTACGGCAACCTCAGCCTGGAATCCCTGGCGAGGGAAGCGCGCGTATCCCTAAGAACCATCTACAACCAGTTCGACGGCAAAGCCGGCATATTCGGTGCGTTGATCAGGCGCTGCAGCGACCAATTCATCGGCAGCCTGAAGGACGATGGCAATATAGAAGAAGCGCTGACGGCCTTCGGAGTCCAGTTTTTATTTCGCATCAGCCGCCCGGACGTCATCCGCATGCGGGCGATACTGATGGCCGAATCTCCACGCTTTCCCGATCTAGCCGAGCAATTTTACGAGCAAGGTCCGAGACGTACCCTGGGCCAACTGCGGGAGTTTTTCATACACCACCAACAACTAGACCGCATCATGCCCATCGATCCGGAATTTCTTGCCGAGCAATACATCAGCGCATTACGCGGCGAGCGCTTTCAAAGACTGCAATTGGGCCTGGAATCCGTACCGGAAGAAGCCGAAATCGAAGCCTGGGTAAGACAAGTTACCGAATTGTTTTTGAAGGGCTGCATGGCGACTTAGCCTGTTACGCCATGCTTGAT
>JAQTYP010000352.1 GCA_028688235.1 Methylomonas sp. | reverse complement strand
GATAAACGATCCCTCTGATGAGGGCTTGAGGTTAAATTTTAATTGTTTTATCGGGGGCTGTTCAGCGGGGTGTTCTCCGCGGTAGCGGCTTCGTCCAACTTAAGTTTTAGGGTGAAAATTAATAATGGCCAACGAAGCAACAGAAATAGCGGCGCAAATTCAGCAGGCTTTATTGCTGGCGGAACAGGGAGACCTAACCGGGTCGGAAGCTCTTTATCACAAGGTTCTTGAACAAGAACCGGAGAATCCGCTGGCTTTATACGGTTTGGCTCAACTTGCAGGTGCAATTGATGACCAGGAAGTTAAGGAAGTTCTGTTAGCTCAGGCTATTGAGCAACTTGCTAATAAAGCCGGTCCCGATCAACAAAGTTTGGCTGCAACGTGGTTAACAGAGCTTGCCGAGGTCTTATTCACTCTCAACCGGCCAACTGATGCGATGAATTGTCTCAAGCAATGTGAAAATTTAATCGTGGAAAATCTAAAAACACCATCCTCGAGTTAAAAAGATTTTACCCCGCGTGTAAAATAAATCGCTTACAACGGATCATCAGCCGCTATTTGATAGGCTTTGTTACCTTGACGAGC
Source organism: Methylomonas sp. (assembly GCA_028688235.1). Lineage (GTDB taxonomy): Bacteria > Pseudomonadota > Gammaproteobacteria > Methylococcales > Methylomonadaceae > Methylomonas. Next base: position 3,469 of record JAQTYP010000352.1, on the reverse strand, counting down.
ATGTTTCAAATGGCGCAATTCCTGTGAGGCTAAATCGCGTTGTTGACTGATCAAGGCGGTAATATCTTGATCAATCAGCAGGATCTGTTCAATCGCATCGGCCAGATGCAATTTAGCCGACTCCATGTAGGCCGGATTACCAAAAACCATATCCAGCATAGCGCTACGCTGTTGCTCTTGTAATTCGAATTCATCCCAATCATCCGACTGGGCTGCGGCCAGCATAGCGCGGGTTAAATCGAGCAATTGATCCGCTTTAGTGTGCATGTCCAGTACCGGCTCGTTTTTCATTGCATGATGCTACAGCCATTGCATCAATTATTATTGGAGTTGTTGGCAAATTGTTGCGTCAGATAGCTGGCGGTGGATTGCATTTGTCCAAGCAAAGCATCCATCCTGTTAAATCTTTCATAAAGGCGTTTTTCTAGTGAACTTAAACGATCAGAGAGTTGAACGCGGTCTTTGGCTATTTTAGCCAAATCTTTTTGCAGGCCGTCGGTACGACTCGTGAAACTGCCTGTCTTGCTGACCAAGTTGGTCATGACTTTATCCAGTCGTTCCATTATGCCGCGTGAAAAATCTACCGTACCTTTGGCGCCGATAGTAGCGTCGCTGATTAAGAGCTTCAACCCTAGGGGGTCCCCCTCTGTCGATGTCAATTGTTGGCCTTTGCCGGTGGCAGCCTTTCCTCCAATGGTGCCGGCGACATCTTGGCCGGCAACGCCCGCACCGACGCTTAAGCCTAGATCGGTGGTGGTATTCGCGGTAATTTCCACATGAGAAGACGAGCCATAACTTTTGGAGGTGAAAACCATCCGGTTATTACCTGCGTCGTAGGTGACGCCAACGGATATGCCTTTGGCTTTCAGTGCACTGTCGCCATTGATGCGGGATTGCATTTCCGTAGCCAATTCGGCATAACTGGCATAGGTTTTTTGGGTCAAGGCGATACTGCCCGACTGAGTGCCGTCCACTTTGATTTCGAACGTGTCGGCTCCTGCGCCGATAGTCAGAGAAGTAGGGGCCGTGCCATTCAGCGCGCCTTGTGTAGCGACTTGTGTTATATCGACAGCATATTGACCAGCCTTTGTATCGCTTGTGCTGGATGAAAACAAAACATTGGTGTTGGAAGGACGGCCCAGCACCGCAAACACCGCAGTCACGCCAGAGCGGTTCGAGGCCAGCTGACTGTTCAGCTTAGTGCTGTTCAGGGTCAAGGTGCCGTCTTTTTGGGTGGTAATGCCGATATCGGCCAGCGATTTGGCGGAACCGGTCAGACCGGAGACCATGCTTCCCAGTTCGGAGCGTATCTGCGCCATGGCGCTGCTCAGCGTAGCGTCGCCTTGCAGCAGTCCGCCCTTTTGCGTTGCCGCATCAAAAGTAGCCAGAGGATTTACGACCTTAACCAGATCGTTATAACCTTTGACGAAGCTATCGACAGCAGAGGCAATGTCAGTATTATTCTGACTTACGCCGACAGTGACAATTTTACCGGGTTGAGCCTGCTGAAGAGTGAGCGAGAGTCCTTTTAATGCGGTGTTAACGGTATTGGATGCGCTCTGAATATCCAATCCGTTAATGGCAAGCTTGGCGTCCTGCGACGCCTGATGTTGCGTCATGTTGGTGGCAGCCGCATTAAACGCCAGAGCCGAGAGGCCGGATGTATCGGTATTATTAAGATCGTCATCGGTGACGCTGATCTCCATGCTGCTGCTTTCGCCGGTTTCGGTCGAATTTAAAACTAAACGGGAACCGGTAGTATCCGTTATAACCACCGCAGTTACGCCTGCTTTGGCTTTATTGATGGCCTCGCTCACGCCGGCCAGGGTATTGTTGGTCGAATCAATCGTAAGCGATAGCGTGCCTTTGTTGCCGTCTTGAGCAAAACCGGTGTAAATATAGGTTAACGGATCGTAGGTGGTCGTACCGAATTTAATTGTCAGCGTACCGGTGCCCACGGTCGATGTGGCGGAGCTAAAAGTCGTTGACGCCAGTGTTTGGCTTTTGGCTAACTGTTTGACTTCGACGTTATAACTGCCCAGATTGGCGTTGCTGGTGGCTGAGGCTGCTATGGTAGAGGTATCGCTTGATGTGGCGGTGACCTTTTGGAAAGTGCTGAGATTTTTCAGGCCGGCCAAACTGGTCTGAAAACTTGACATCGCGCTTTTAAGACTGCCGTAGGAGGAAATCTGGGTAGTTAGTTTTGCTTCCCGGGTATCCAATCGTTTGACCGCCGCAGACCCTTCCGCCGTGACCAGGTTAGATACCAAGCTTTTAATGTCTAGGCCGGAGCCGAGCCCTGTTGAAGTAATACCTGCCATTGTTCAATCCTCCGCAATCGTGGTAAAGGCGAAATGCCTACCTATTAAGCTTGCGCTTTAAATAATATACCTGTCAAATCATCCAGTCGCTTGGCAAGTTTAATCGCATCCTCTCCGGGTATCTGGCGTATCACTTCATTGGTTTCAGTATCCTTAATCTGCATAACCATATGCCCTGACGCCTCATCTATACTGAATCCTAAAGAACGCTGTGCCGCCTGAAAGAAATTATTGATGTCTTTGACGGCATTGGATATTTCCTCCGTGTTTTCAGGCTTGTTTTCCGGTTCTTTCTGTTCAGGCAATTTGACTTGGGCGGTTGCCGTTGCCGTTCCTGCCGCAGTGACAGGCCCTCCGTCCTTTTTGGATGGTGCTTGCACTGACCCAGAACCCTGAGAAGGGGGGGGTGAAACTGCTGTTAAAGTGTCCATGATGCCTCCTTTATTTAAGGCCAAAAAGGGCGGAGGTTAAAAACCACCGCCCTGTTTTCAGTTGATTAATTTTTTAATTAATTAATCCGATTAACGTAACAGGGCCATCACGCCTTGGCTGGATTGGTTTGCCTGAGCCAGCATTGCTGTACCTGCTTGTTGCAGGATCTGGGTACGACTCAATTCCGCCGTTTCCGATGCGAAGTCTGTGTCTTGAATACGGCTGCGTGATGCAGTCATATTTTCGGATGAAACCTGCAAGTTTGAAATCACCGAGGTGAAACGGTTTTGTATCGCACCCATCGAGGCGCGTTTGGCGACAACGGTGTTGATCGCGGCGTCGATAGCCTTGATCGCGGCGGTCGCGCCCGAAGCGGTGCTGACATCAAGTCCGCCGCCAATCACCACGTCGTCGTTGTTTTGGGCAACCAAGCCGAATTTAGCCAAACCGGTGCCGCCGGAAGCCGTGCCGTCGCCATCGATTCGGATTGAACCGCCGTTGGACGAGGTTAGGCTGATGCTGCCGCGGACACCGACAAACTGGGCAGTGGCAATCGTGGTTGCGGTGCCGGTCGCGCTGTCGGCGACTGCGGTGAACACGCCGCCACCCGTTGCGCCTGCGCCATCATCGTCGGCAACGATAATATCGACGCCTGAATCCGAAGTCAGCAACAACTTGCCGGTAACGGCGTCCGCGGAAGCCTTAACGCCCGCGAC
>JAQTYP010000018.1 GCA_028688235.1 Methylomonas sp. | reverse complement strand
TATAGGCGCATGATTAGAGGAAGTTTGGCAAATGCACGTGACGCAAGCAATCCCGATGGGGGCAATTACGGCCAGCTGACAGAAAATAACGAACGTTTCGCCGATGCTTATTCCGGATTTTTTCAGAACAAATTTCTCTGGAATGAATGGACGTTTACGCCGGGCGTCAGGGTCGAATCCGTCAGTTACGAGCGTAAGAACTTGCTGAACGGCACGGCGGGCCAAAGCAGCTTGACGGAAATCTTGCCGTCGTTCGCGATGACTTATAGTCCAATCGATGAAGCCACCTTGTTTTTCGGCATCCATCGTGGTTTCGCGCCGCCCAGGGTCGAGGATGCGGTTTACAACGATACCGGAGGCTCGGCGGAAGTCGGCGCGGAGATCAGTTGGAACACCGAATTCGGCATCAGGGCCAGACCGATGCACGGCGTCAAAACCGAGTTAACCTATTTCCACAACGACTTCGATTCCTTAACGGTACTGGGTACGGTCGGCGGCGGCAGCGTACCGGTCGCGCAAGGCAAGGCCTTGTATGAAGGTATCGAGCTGATGGCGCGGGCCGACATCGGCGATGTGTTCAACTGGACCCACAACCCCTACGCCCAGATTGCCTACATGTGGCTGCCGACCGCCGAGACCACCGAAGCCTTCCGTTGCGTGCCCCTGTCCAGCGGCGCCTATCCGGCGAGTTGCCCCGGCGGCAATGTGTTCGGTTCCGCGCCGGGCAAGCGCGCGCCCTACGCGCCGGAAAGCCTGTTGACCGCAACCTTGGGTTATTCGCATCCCAGCGGCTTCGATGCCCATTTGGAAGCGGCCTTCGTCAGCGAGCAATACGCCGACTTTCTGAATCTGGACAATGGCACCGACCATCCCAACGGTCCTACCAGCAGCGCGGCTTTGGGCGGCAGCTACGGCAAAATCAACGATTACGTGGTGGTCAATTTTGCCACCTCGTACAAAGTGCAAAAGGATTTAACCTTGTACGTGTCTATGAAAAACATGCTGGACAATACCTACATCACCGACAGGGTACGGGGTATTCAGTCCGGTTCGCCGCGCTTGGTGCAGGCCGGCTTCAAATACGAGTTTTGAGGAGGCCTGCCGGAGATGGATTTATGAAAAATTATTAATTATTCATATTTCTGTTAAAATTCTGTTGTCATTGACGCCGCGGTTAAGTCCTGTTTCGCTAACTCGACGGCCTTAGTCTCGCTGAAATGACAATTCGATAGGGATATGCGGCCTTCGGTAAGCACGAGCCGTCCGGTTAACGGATTGCCGACAGTAACATCCCCGCTTGGCGCTCCGGCTTGCCTGACTAGCCGGACGCGTCAAGATTTTTATTTCTGCACGAGCGATGCCTCATTTCCGGTCGGACGACGGAAATCGGGTTTGGGAGGTAGTGATGAAAGGCAAGGTAAAATGTGTTCATGGATATGCGGTTGCGGCATTGGCTTACCCTTGGGTTGCCGAGGCTCATCCTTTTCATTGGGCCAGCGAATCTATTGGTTTCGTGGGCGGTTTGTTGCATCCGCTTACCAGCCTCGAGCATTTGTTGACGATGTTGGTCGTGGGATTATGGGTAGCACAAATGAACGGGCGCACGGTTTATGCGATGCCTGCCTTGTTCGCAGTCTTGATGATGGCGGGAGTCGGCCTAGCGGTGTTTTCCGCCGAAATTGCCCACGCCGATATCGTCATGGCGTCGTCGGCTTTGCTGTTGCTGATATCGGTGTGTTTGGGCGGCAGGCTTCCTGCGTACTTGAGCATGCCTATTGTCGCTAATTTGGCTATGTTTCACGGTTATCAACATGCTTACGACATCTGGCTGGACGCCGATGCGATGACCTATACCGGGGGATTTGCAACGGCAACCTTGATATTGATCGTTGCCGGTGTCGGCGCGGGACGCTTGGCTAGATGGCTTAGTGTGAAATTTGTTCTCGGCGGCCTCGTCAAACGGTTATCATGAACGACCTTTCGTTTAAACCCGAACTAAGTTGCTAGGCATAAGGACTTTTTCGCTGCAATGGAAAGGTAGTTTGTTTTTAAAAATCAATTAATTAAATTTTAGAGATTAGATCATGTCATTGAAAAAAGTTTTTATCGTTTTTACGCTGTTCTTCGCGATGCTGGGACTTTCCGGTTCGACCTTTGCGAAAGAAGTCAAAAAAAGCGTGCCAGAGGTGTTGAAAGAAGTCGACGGTAAAATTCAAGCGGCTCTGGATGCGATTCCAGGTGGCGATGCAAAACAAGTGGCCGAATTGATCAAGGCCGCTAACGAGAATGCCAGCGAACTGAGCGCTAATTACAAATTCGAGTTCGAACGCGACAAAGTTATGAATAGGCTGAAAAACGCAAGAAACGCGGCCAAAAAATCGGATTTATCCACAGCCGAACAAGAACTAAAGGCTGCTAAAGAAGGTTTTGCCGGCTTGAATAACTTCCTGTAATGGATGGGGTGGCTCGGCGCCGCGTTGTTGGCCGGAACTATCCGGAACGACGTTAGTGTTTCAGAGCCGCTTATAAATTCATGTATGACCTGGGGCGGTAAATACCGCCCTTTTTTTGTCCTGTGATCAGAAGTTGACGTTGATGTTGGTCATCCAGATATGATTGGTTAAATCCGGCGTAGCATAGTTGTGTACGTATTGCAGCTGATAACCGGTATCGATGTTGAGTTGCGGCGTTAGTTTGTAACCGATGCCCACATAGGAACGATTCTGATTGACGCCGGATTGTACCGAATGGGCCAGCCGGCCTTCGTCTATGGAATTGAAATAGACGAATAATTCGTCGCTGGCGATCAGGTAAGCCTTGCTGTCCGCAAGCGAGTAGACCAAGCGGACACGATGGCGCATGCGGTGGCCTGTGGCGTTTTCGTGGGCGAACAGGCGTTGTTCCAGCCGAAAGCGATATTGAAAATTCAATTCCGGCGTCCAGTTATCTATCCATTGCAATTGCTGCATGATGTCGTTGGTTGCCATCTCGAAAGCGTTTTCTTCGCTATGCTCGCCCTGCCAGGTGTAACCCGCCCATAACTGCAAGTTTCTGCTCAACTTATAACCCAGCAATGGCCTGACGATGATCTGGGCAAATTCGTTGTTGTCTTTCTTGGTTCTAGGTGCCAGTTCCAAAAAAGCCAGATAAGGACTGCCGCCGAAATCGGTTTGATAGGTGCTGCTGATCCAAACCCCGGCATCGTCATTGACCGGTGCGGCCAGCGTCGGCGTCGCGGTGAGCAACAAAACGGTTGATAAGGATGTGGTTTTACGCATGATTTAGTTATTCATTTTTGTACTTTTGCAAAGGGGCAAATGGGGCGGCTGAAATGTGCTATTGGCGGCCCAGGTGCTTAGATAAACCAAGTGCTTAGCCAAGGAACATAGGTGATGATCAATACGGCCAGTAACAACGTCAGCATGAATGGCAAGGTGGCCTGATAAAGTTCGGCTATGGATTTGTCGAAGCGGTAACTGGCGATGAAAAGATTCATGCCAACCGGCGGCGTCAGATAGCCGATTTGCATGTTGGCCAGAAATATCACGCCTAAATGGATGGGGTGTATGCCATAGCCGACGGCGATCGGCACGATCAACGGCACCACGATCACCAAGGCCGAAAAAATATCCAGAATCGCGCCCAGTATCAGCAAAAACACATTTAACAGCAGCAAAAAGTTGCCTTTACTGTCGATATGGCTTTTGACCCATTCGAACAAGTGCATCGGTACTTCCGCGTCTATCAAAAAATTGGTAAACGCCATCGATACGCCAAGAATCAACAAAATGCCTCCCAGCATCTGCATGGCTTTGCTGACGACCATGGTCAGCTGCTTGAAGTGGATTTCCTTGTAGACGAAGGTTTCGACTATCAGTACATACAATGCCGTAGCGGCGGCGACTTCCGATATGGCTAGATAGCCGCCGAATATACCGCCGACGATAAAGAAGGGTAACGGCAACTCCCAGGCCATGGCCTTGATTGCGGCAAAGGTTTCGGGCCAGCTGAATTCGGTACGGTCCAGCGTGACGTGGCGGTTGGCCCATAAAGCCCAAGCTGCCAGCAGCGCGATCATCAGCAGACTGGGCAATAGGCCGGCCAGGAATAGTTGCGGTAGCGTGAATTCTTCGCCAATCCGGATTTGTTGGACGATGACGCCATACAAAATCAGCGGCACGGAGGGCGGTAATAACAGTCCCAGCGAGCCCGACGTGGTCACCAGGCCCAGACTGAACCTTGGATCGTAGCCTTCCTTGATCAATACCGGCAGCAGCAAGGCGCCCAGCGCGATGATGGTTACGCCGGATGCACCGGTAAAAGCGGTAAACGCGGCGCATATCAGCAACGATATGACGGCCAGTCCGAACGGCATCTGGCCGAACAGGGCGCGGGTCAGGCGTAACAGGCGTTCCGAGGTATTGCTTTCCGAGAGTAAGTAACCGGAAAACGTAAACAACGGCAGGGCTACCAATAACGGGGTGCTGGCGATGCGGTAGAGTTCTGCGCCGATGACCGATAAATCGATTTCCGAGCGGAGGAAACCGAGCATGGTTGCAGCCAGGATTATGGCGAACAGTGGCATGCCCAGCAGCAACATCACGATCAAAAGGGTGGCAATAAAAAGGCTCATCGGCTCAGGCGCGATTTTCGTTTAAAAATGCCGCTACGCCGTATCGCAACGCGATAATGGCGAAGGCAAACGGAATTATCGCTTCGCACCACCAGGTGGGAATGTCCGCGAACGCCTTGTCGCCATATGCGTAGTCCTGTTCGACGAAAGCTATCGTGAACCAAGCCGCCATGAAGCAGACCAGCCCAGTGAGGCCGTCGGTGATGCGTCGAACGGTGGTCTTCCAGCGTTCTGGCATGCGGCGTATCAGGATGTCTATCGTAATGTGATTACGTTCCCTACTGGCAAGCATGGCGCCTAGCATCGCTATCCATAACACGCTAATGCGGGTATAAGCGTCCGCCCACAGCAAGCCCCCACCAAGGACGTTGCGCATCAGCACTTGAACGACGGCGATTAAGATCAAGGATATCAACAGGCCGGTCAGCACCAACATTTCGGCCTTTAATAACAACTTATGCAGCTTGGTTAGCGCATTCATGTCAATTTGCCTGACCTTGCTCCCGGAATGTTTGCAAATAACGATGCAACAAGGCTGTTTTTTCTGCGCTCAAGCCGGCGTTTCTTTCGAATTCGTCGTTAGTGGCGGCAATCTTGTTCTTGAACTCATCGGCGGCTTCCGGTGTTGGTTTGACGAACTCTATGCCTTGGTTTTTCAGGGCCGCTATGGCCTCCTGATTATCCTTACGGCTGCGCTGATCGATTTCCTTGATGACGCGCGCCATGACCTCGCGGACGATGGTTTGATCGGCCGCGGCTATCTCGTCGAAAGCCGATTTATCGATGGCCAACACCCCAAACAGATACAGCATGGGCATGTCGGTGACATAACGGATTTTGCTGTGCCATTGCAAGGCCAATGCACCGACAGGAGAGCCCGATGCCACATTGATCATCCCTGTTTGCAAACCCATCAGCACATCGCGTAGCGGCAAAGGTATAGGCGATATGTCGAAAGCTTGTAAGGCATTGATGGCGATCTTGTTGTCGTCCGGCGCCCAGGCTTTCTGGCTACGCATCTCGGCCAATGTGCGTATGGGTACGGTAGACATCATGTAGGCGAATCCGACATCGGCGAAACCCAGGGCCACCATGCCTTTTTGCTCCAGACCCCGCATCAATTCAGAATCCATTTTGCTCCTGACATAATCGACTTCCTGTTCGTTTTTGAACAACAGTATCAGGTTGTAGAGCTGAATATCCGGATAGACGCCATTCAAGGCACCGCTGGTTACTGCAGCGCCTTGCAGTTGACGCAAGCGCATTTTGCGCAACACGGTCGCATCGTCGCCCATGACACCGCCGGGATAAAACTTCAGACTGACGCGGCCGTCGGTTCGTTGTTGGATTTCATCCCCTCCCTCCCGCATTTTCTGCATCCAATAAGAGCCGTCCGGCGACAGCGTGGCGATTTTCAGGGTGACCGCGCCAACTGCCTGCGCGCTCGAGAATAAGAAGGCAAAAGCCAAAAATTTAGTGAAGGTCTGTTTCATCGCAATGTCGTTTAAAAATAATCCTCGGCAGTATCCAGCAGCTGTCGGGCTTGCTGTTGCGCCAAGGTGTTGATCAAGGTCAAATCGGGGGCTACGGTTTGCGCGTCTAGGGTACGTCGTAACAGTTTGTCGTGCAAATCCCTGTCGAATACCATTCTGGCGTAATGTTTGGCGTAAAGTACAGGCGTCATCAGGTTGGCGGGAGCCAGTTGCATCGCCCGTTCGAAATGTTGCCGGGCTTGGTCCGGGTTGCCGCCCAGGTTTTCCGGCAGCAGGCTTTCCATGACGGCCATGTAAAGATGCGCGCTTCCTTGTTTATAGCTTTCGTTTAATTCCAAAATGCGACGCATGATTGCTTTGACTCGAGCCAGTTGGGCGACGGCATTCCAATCGTCTTTATTGGCTTGTATCCAGGCGGCCCAGGCCGTGGCGGCACTAAATAGGTGACTTACGTCGTCTACGCCAGACTGTTGCAGCAAGGCTTGAGCTCGGTCGAAGGATTGGTGCTCGATATCGCACCAGTCCGTAGCGTGAATACAAAGGCCCTGCAATGCAAAATCCAGGCTTTTCCTGCTCAGGTGTCGTTTACGCTCGGGGTCTTCCGGTACCAAGTTCAGATAAGCGCCGTATAACCGGGCCGTCGACAGATATAGCGTTGCGTTCTCTTGATTGTCTATCGTCGATGCCTCCTGCATCAACAGGTATGCGGGCAGCGCCGCGGCAACGGTCAGTGGGTCGTTGTGATTCAGGACGGCTTGAGTCAGGTGTTCCGAAAAACTTTCGGTCGCCGAGTCGATGAAATAACTGCAAGCATTGAGTTCTAGCAGCAAAAGCAGTAGCAATGTCGTCCTGATGGCTTTTCGTTTTGGCAACTGCGGCAAACTAATGAATTTCATCGAGCATTTTCTCCAGGCGGTCACAATAGGCCTTGATGATCTTGATACGAGCATGGTTCTTGTCGTTCGCCTCGACCAGTATCCAGGGGGATTTACTGGTGCTGGTACGCGCAATCATTTCGTTGACGGCTTTTTGGTAATCGTCCCATTTTTCCCGGTTGCGGTAGTCTTCCTCGGTAATCTTGAATTGCTTGAAACTGATCTGTTCGCGGCTTTTGAAGCGCCGCATCTGCTCGTCTCGGTCTATGTGCAGCCAGAATTTCATGATGACGATGCCGTGAGCCAGCATGGCCTCTTCGAAATTGACGATTTCCGAATAAGCGCGTTGCCATTGATTGGGTTTGGCGAGGCCTTCGACCCGCTCGACCAGAACCCTGCCATACCAGCTGCGATCGTAGATCGTGACCTGACCGGCCCGCGGAATGTGACGCCAGAAACGCCATAAGTAATGATGGGCGCGTTCTTCGTCGGTGGGGGCGGCTATAGGGATGACCTGATAATGCCGGGCATCCATCGCTTCGGTCAAGCGTCTTATGGCACCACCTTTACCTGCGGCATCCCAGCCTTCGAACACCAGAATACTGGAGCGTTTGGCGGCCAGCGTGAGGCGCGTCAGCTCATTCAGTTTGCCCTGGTATTTTTCCAGTTGCTTTTTATAATCGGATTTATCGATTTTCAAGCTCAAATCCAGTGCATCCAGTAGATTGTATTGCTGGACTTGACTTGGCGTCGTCGAGCCGGTGACGTCGGTCGCCGCATTGCTATGTTGCTGGATGTGTTGTTGTATGCGTTCCAATACATGCTGGCCGACGGTCAGGCTGCTGTATCGAATATCCGAGCCTTCGACGATCAGCCAGGGGGCATGGGCCTTGCTGGTTTCGGTAAGCACCTGCTCCGCCACGCCGATGAATTCGTCATAAAGACCTAAATGCTGCCTGTCCTTGTCGGTAACCCGCCATTTGGTGGCCGGATCTTTGGCCAGCGCCTTCAAACGTTTGATTTGCGCTTCTTTTTTAAGATGCAGCCAGCATTTGATGATCAAGGTTTTGTCGTCGGACAGGAGTTGTTCCAGCTGATTGATCTGGATTAACTCGGTTTGCAGGGCGTTGGTGTCGATTTTTTGATAGACGCGTTGGGCGATCGGGTCGCTGTACCAGGAGCCAACATAGAGGCCTATGGTACCTTTGGCCGGCAACGTGCGCCAGAAGCGCCAAAATTTAGGACGTTCGCGTTCTTCGTCGGTGGATTCGCCCAGAGCGATAGTGCGCATGTAATGCGCGTCCAGCCATTCGTTCAGGCGAGTGATGACCTCGCCCTTGCCGCCGCCATCCACGCCGGAAATGATGATGATGACGGAAAACGGGCTGTCTTTCAGCCTGTCCTGTACCGCCAGCAAAGCGGTACGTAATTGAGCAGACTTTTCTTTATAGACCGACTTTTCGACGGTGTGACCTAATTCAGCGACTTCAAACACGGCTCGAACTCCTATTTTTTGTGCATAACTTTACCGGACATTACGCGTTAAAGCACCTGTTGAAAATTTTGTTTTGACACAAAACAAAATTAAGTGTAAAAAATACCCCGTCGACCAAAAATAATATCAAATTCGACATGCAACTCGAGTTGCCCCTGATTCAAGGGCTTATTATTACAACAATCAAATGAGGATTTAAAAATGGCTGAACAAGAAAAAGATAACACTATGACCGTCGTCATCGCAGTTACTCTGATTGCTATCGTAGGCGTGTTCCTGTTGAAAAAAGACGAAACCAAGCATCTTCAAATGAGCGGCGAAACCTCGGCTGCCGCGGAAGCTCAAGTTTTGTCCAAGCATAAAGACTTCAATAACGACATATTGAGCCAAGCTAAGTAAGAAAAGCGATAAAAATAATAAATTCTTAGCCAAGTTAGCCACCTTTTGCCCATAGGCGGAAGGTGGTTTTTTTATGCCCGGATAAAATTTCTTAAGTCTTTCTGAGAACGCTGATGGCGGCCGCTTTTTCGGCAGGTTGCTGTTAGAATGTTCCGCTTTGTGAAACTACCTGCTTTTAAAAATGGACGTTATCCTGCGTATTGCCGAAGAACTCTCCGTTAAATCCCAACAAGTCGCCGCGGCGGTGGCTTTGCTTGACGAAGGTGCTACGGTGCCTTTTATTGCCCGTTATCGAAAAGAAGCGACTGGCGGTCTCGATGATGTTCAGTTACGTTTATTGCAAGAGCGTCTGATTTATTTGCGTGAACTCAACGACAGACGCGAGACCATACTCGACAGTATACGTTCTCAAGGCAAACTAACTCCGGATTTGGAACAGGCTATTTTGGAGGCCGATACCAAGACTTTATTGGAAGATTTGTATTTGCCGTACAAGCCCAAACGCCGGACCAAGGCGCAGATTGCCAGAGAAGCCGGCTTGGAGCCTTTGGCCGATGCCTTGCTGGACAATAGGAACTTAATCCCCGAGCAGGCCGCCGAAGCGTTTATAGACGCGGACAAGGGAGTACCCGATGTGGCGGCGGCATTGGACGGCGCTCGCCAAATCATCATGGAACGCATCTCCGAAGATGCCGAACTGTTGGCCGACTTGCGCGAGCGCATCTGGCGCAAAGGCATATTGCATGCGACGGTCGTCGCCGGCAAGGAAAGCGAGGCCGCCAAATTCAAAGATTATTTCGATTATAGCGAAGCGATCAACAAAATTCCGTCACATAGAGCGCTGGCACTGTTTAGGGGGCGCAACGAAGATTGCCTGACGCTGACATTGAAGCCGGCGGAGTTGGATCAGGAAGAGCATCAGCTCTGCGCCCAATTCGTTTGCCGGCGCCTGCAAGTCAATGACGCCGGCCGGCCGGCCGACGCCTGGTTGGCGGAAACCGCCCGTTTTGCCTGGAAGATCAAGCTGTTCACTCGTATCGACATGGATCTGAAGTTACGTCTGCGCGAAGCGGCTGAAGCCGAGGCGATCCGGGTGTTCGCCAGCAATTTGCGCGATTTGTTGCTGGCGGCCCCTGCTGGACACAAAGCCACGATGGGGCTCGATCCCGGAATTCGTACCGGCGTCAAGGTTGCCGTGGTCGATGCCACAGGCAAGTTACTGGCTACCGAAACGATATACCCGCATCCGCCTAAAAACCAGTGGGAGCAGTCGATTGCAGTATTAGCCCGATTGATACGGCAGTATCAAGTATCTCTGATCAGCATAGGCAACGGCACGGCTTCCCGCGAGACCGATCAGTTGGTAGCTGATTTAATGAAGCAATACAAGGAGCTGCCGATTCAGAAGATCATGGTGTCGGAGGCGGGGGCGTCAGTCTATTCGGCGTCCGAACTGGCGTCCAAGGAGTTTCCGGAGCTCGACGTGTCGCTGCGGGGCGCCGTGTCGATTGCGCGCCGTTTGCAGGATCCGCTGGCGGAGTTGGTCAAGATAGAACCCAAATCCATCGGTGTCGGCCAATACCAGCACGACGTAAACCAAGTACAACTGGCCAGAATGCTGGATACCGTTGTCGAGGATTGCGTCAATGCGGTAGGGGTGGATGTCAATACGGCGTCGGCGGCATTGTTGAAGCAGGTTTCCGGCTTGAGCGCCAGCATCAGCGAAAACATCGTCGCTTTCCGCAACCAGAACGGTCCTTTTGCCAACCGCGCGCAATTGAAGAAAGTGCCGAGGCTGGGCGACAAGGCTTTCGAACAAGCTGCCGGCTTCCTGCGCATCATGAATGGGGATAATCCCCTGGATGCGTCCGCTGTGCATCCGGAAGCCTATCCAGTGGTTAACGCCATTCTGGATGACACCGGCAAGTCGATTCGGGATTTGATCGGCCAGAGCCAGTTTTTACGCGGCTTGAATCCTGCGAACTATGCCAATGCCGACTTCGGTTTGCCGACGGTCACCGATATTTTGCAGGAGCTGGAAAAACCCGGCCGCGATCCCCGTCCCGAATTCAAAAGCGTGCAATTCAAGGAGGGCGTCGAGAAAATTACCGATCTGCAACCGGGTATGAGCCTGGACGGCGTCGTGACTAACGTGGCCAATTTCGGTGCCTTCGTCGATATCGGCGTTCATCAGGATGGATTGGTGCATATTTCGCATCTGGCGGACGATTTCGTCAAGGACCCGCGCGATGTCGTTAAGACTGGCGACATGGTCAAAGTCAGAGTGCTGGAAGTGGACGTTGCGCGCCAGCGGATTTCGTTAAGCATGAAGAAAAATGTCGATAGCAGCGACATCGTCCGTAGCGAAAAACCGCAAAAATCCGGACAGAAACCCAAACAACAGCCGGTTTTGCAAAACAGTATGAGCCATGCTTTCGCCAAGGCGCTGAAAAAATAAAACGAAAATGCTCTGCTATACTTTTTGTCCGAATGCAGCGGGTAGCGGACGGAATTAACGATTGCCGTGAAAGTCGCTCCTTCATTCCCGGCTTTCATAAGCGGGGCGATGCATAGGTTTCATGATCGTTAGATGGGTTCGAGCCGGTTGCCGTTTGTCCGTTTAAGTCAGACCTGCGGCATTGTCGGAGCCCTAATCTGTTGCCCGACGCATTATCTGCCTTAGCCATCAATTCACAGGAAAAGCTATGAAACATACACGCCATACCCTCGCAAGCATAGTGCTGGTCGTTTTTTTTGCCGCGGCAGGTCCGGTTCAAGCCGAACCGACCGAAAGTTACGGTGAAATCGTTGGACGAAAACTACTAAGCGGTTTGGGAAACCTGACGACTGCCCCTGTGGAAATTCCTAAAAACGTCATTATTACCAGCAACGAAAGCAATGTCTTCTACGGTTTCTTGGGCGGGACCTTTAAAGGGATATTTCTAATGGCTGGTCGCATGGGGGTTGGTTTGGCGGATTTGCTGACCGCGCCGATTCCAACTTACCCTATCGTGGCTCCTCTTTATGTTTGGGATGATTTTTATGCCGAAACCAATTATGGTCCGGCATTCGTATTCGAAGAAAGTCGTTAGTCGATCGATGCCAGCCTCGTCTTTATAGGAGATGAGGCAAATACCGCGCTTAAGTCCTCGTTTCGGACGGTTATTGTGTATTGCGGGGTAAACATGACTTTTCCTGTATAAATGGATTTGTCAGGCAACCATTTTCAGCTCGCTCAGGCCGTTGGGTTTCTTGACCAGCTCGATCTGAGTCTTAATGCGTTTTTTGACCCCTTCCACATGCGAGATGATGCCTACGGTTTTTCCGTGAGTCTTTAGATTTTCCAGCGTGCTCATCGCCAGATAGAGGGATTCGGCGTCCAGACTGCCGAAGCCTTCGTCCAAAAATAATGAATGTATGGCTTTGCCGTTATTGGCGATTTCCGCCAGCGCCAGCGCCAGCGCCAGGCTCACGACGAAGCTTTCGCCGCCGGACAAGGTTTGCGGCAAACGCCGCAGGTTTTTCTGCAGCGTATCCTCTATTTCCAGCGCGAGTCCCAGGTGGCTGGTGCCGCTACGCACATAATAGCGTCCGCTGAGCTTTTCCAGTATCTGATTGGTTTGCGATAACAGTTGGTCCGCCATGATACTCTGGATTTTTTGCCGGAACGCAGACGGATCGTCGTTGATCAATGTCATCTCGGCTTCGGCGGCGGCGAACAGTTGTTGTTGCTGATCGATTTCCTGCCGTAATGACTGGATTTTTTCGCGGTATTGTTGCTGCTTATCTAGCTTGTTTCCCAGCGTCAGAATTTCCTGTCCGGCAATGTCGATTTTGTTCTCGATCTGCCCCAGTTCCTGCTGGATGTCGTCTATCGAGCGGGAGTCCGCCGCTACGGATTCCTCTTCTAGTTTCAGTAGTAATTCATGCCGTTGCCGTTCGATATCTTTCAGCAAGGCGTTGCTGTCTTCGAGGCGTTGGCGTATGACATTTTCCTGTTCGATGAGGTGTACCAAGTCTTTTAACTCGTCCACCGTTTCGAAACCAGAACCCGCCATCCTGTCAGTCAGGGCTTGAAGGATGGCTTTAGTTTCGATTTGGGTAATACGCCAATGCTGCTCTTGATCGACGATCAGCTTTTGTTTCTCGATAATCGCAATATGCAGACTCAGACGTTCTTGTTGACTCAATGCCTCCAAATTGTCGCTAATCTGCTGCTGGTAAGTCGCTATTCTGTTTTGGCTGTCTTGTAGTTTTTCGTTCAGAGCGGCCATTTCTTTCTGCAGGCCTTGTTGGCGTAACTGATAAACCTGATAATCCTGCCGGCGACTGGTCAATCGGTCGAACAGCGGATTTTCCTTGCCGCGGGTCGGCAATTTTTCTCCCAGCGTGCCTAACTGACTTTCCAGTTTCGCTATCAATGCCGTTTCTTCGGCGCTGTGCTCAGTCAGTTGTTTTTCTATTTCATCGAATTCCGCCGGTCTATTGTTCCAGGCGGATTCCAACCCCTCGACTGTTTTACCGAGTTTTTCCAAAGACGCCTTTTTATCGTCGACTTCGGCCGTCATCCGGGCAAGGTTGCGCTGCAATTGAGCGTGTTGCTTGATCAGGTCGTTAAGCTTGTTCAATTCCTCGGTTTCTTCGCTTAGAAATTGCTTTTGTAAGGATAGATTGCCGATTTCCATGCCGTCGCGCATGACGTTCAGGCGGTTGGCCAATACAGTCCATTGCGAATGCATTTGCAGCAGACGTTGTTGTTTGGCAGACAGTTGGGAGCCATATTTCTGTGCGGCTTTCAGCTGTGTGGCGGCGTGTTCGATACGGGATTTCAGGCCTTGAATTTTGCCGCGCTGATCCAATAAGGCTTTTCTGGCATCGGTATAAATAGGCGGTTTCGATACAAAGGGGTGCTCGATGGAACCGCATAAATAACAGGGCTGACCGGCTATCAATTTTGCGCGGTCGGCACTCATTTTTTTGATCAAGGCTTCGTTACGAAGAGCTTGTTCCAATACTTTGATGATGTTTTGTTCCCTGCTCATCTCTTGAGTCAATTCATCGAGTTGGGATTGCAGTTCGATCTCGTTCGGGGGAATATCCGTTTGTTTTTTGATGCCCAGCCAGGACAGCCAACCTTTGTCGGTCAATTTAGCCGTTGCGGAAGCCAAAGAATGCATTTCCTGCAGATCTCCGACGCGAGATTGTTGTTCCTGTTGCAGTTCTTTCAGTTCGTCTAAACTTCGGCCGTCGGCTAGGTCCTGCAAGGTTTTTCGATCGATGTCGATTTGTTCGGTCAATTCAGCCAAATCGGACTGAGTGGTTTCCAAAGCCGTTTTGTTTTTTTTCAATGCGGCGGTGGTGTTTTTCGCCCAATTGGCATGCGATTTCTGTTTGCCCTTCAGTTCGACCAGTTCGTTTCTGAGGTTTCTAAGGCGAACGATGTCGGGGAAATCGTCGACCAAGCTGGCGTCGCGTTGATGCGATAATAGCCAACCATCCACTTCGGAAAGCGCGGCTTGGTTATCGTTTAATTGTTGTTGAATGGATTGAGCCAGCTCGCGTTGGCGCGGCAACTCCAGCTTTAGTTCGCTGATCGATAATTTTAACGCGTCTACGGCCTGCTTTTGCTCGGCAAGGGATTTTTTCTCCGCGGAGCTTGCGCCCTCATCCCAGTCGCTACCCAATTGTTGTTGTAACATAGCCAGCTCTTTACGGTAGTCGTCCAAGGTAGCTTGGAGCTTATCCATTTGAGCCTGTTTGTCATCCAGCAAGTCGATTTCAGTGCGAAACTGCAACGCGAATTGATGGCTGGCAATCTTATCCAGGTCTTGCTGGTAATGGCTGATTTGAATCAGCAAATCCTGGTGTTTCAGTCGTAATTGCTGCTGCTGCAGTTCGAGCTGTGCAATGTTTTGTGCCGTCGCCAGCTGTTGTTTCGTTTGTTGCTGTTGGAGCTTGAATTCGGCTACTTGATCTTTGAAATCTTGCAGATCGTGTGTTGCGGCCTCAATGGCGTCGTCGCCAAGCAGCGGTAGGCCGGCAATATCCTGATGTAACTGGGTCATACGGGCCTGGGCTTGCGCGAGTTGTCGTTCCGATTGCTGGCGATAAACAGCATAGATGTCCGGGCCGTAGATTTTTTCCAGTATATCCATCCGTTCGCAGTCCAGCGCATTCAAAAATGCCGCAAAGTCACCTTGTGGCAACAGGATGGATTTGCTGAATCGATGGAAATCCATGCCGGTAAGCTCTGCGATACGATTGCGTACCTGACTTGGCGTTTCCGCCAAAATCTCTTCTTGACCGTTGATGCGCGCCAACTTCATGTTGGGCAAGGCCGGCACGGGTAGCGCACCCGGCGTGACGTCGCGTTTTGCTTCCCAACTGGAGCGGAATTTCTCGTCCCCCAAGGAAAATTCCACGCTCGCAAAGCATTCGTGGGTTTGTTTGGTCATCACATGCGCAGCAGGCCTGTCGAATCGAAAGGTTTCGCCGTACAAGCCCAATGTGATGACGTCGAGAATACTGGACTTCCCTGAACCGTTAGGACCTGTAATGGCAAAAACACCACTGTCGGCAATGGGACCCTGATCGAAATAAATCCTGCCTTCGCCTTCCAAGGAATTGATGTTTTTGAAAGAGATATTCAGTATGCGCATAAGTATTTGAATTTAAATTAATTGTATGCTGCTGTTTTATTCGGTGGTGCTCGTGGTGTTACCCGAAAATTACGCGCTGGGGAATGTTGACGAATTAAAACAGCATGATACACGATGGTTTTTTGTGAAACAAAGGTTGTGATTTCTCCCTATTAGTTTTAGGGTTTGTTACTGTCGCTGTGCGATATCGACTTTATCCTAAATCAAAACGCCTTAACTATGACCGGAAATAATCGCGGCTTGATTGACCGCTCCTTCCTTACTCTGAAAGTAAAAAATCGGAGGCATGGTTGCTTGCTGGACAGGCGTCGGCAGCAAGGATGCTGCCGGCTAGACTTGTTTATTTATGCTCACACAGACGCTTCTATTTTCACTTGACTCCCCAAATTTTTTTGTAAATATCCCGATAACCGTTATCTGGATCGAACTCATTACGCGGGCCGCCATCGAATTCGATGTTGGCTTTAGTCACGAGGTGGACCGATGCCGAATAACCGCTGGGTGGCTGATCCGCAAAAGCGCGATTCAATTCGTCTATGGCTTGCCAACCGTGTAAGCGCAAAGGTTCAGCCACCGTTCCAATTTGGTAGTGGCTTTTTCGTATCCGATTGAAGGCTAATTCGCTGCCATCCCCCGCGGATATGTTCCTTGGATAACCATTGCCGGGAATTGCGGCGGCAATAAAGGTGGGGGGCATGGCATCAAACCAGAGATCGTTGACGGCTATTGAATACGTCCATTTTTTGCCAAATTGCTGCAGCAGCCATGCCGTACGCTGCGGCATGGCTGCTGCGGTGTCCTTCAGAGGGGTAGTGTCGACCATCAGCAGACTGCATTCCGCACACTCGCGCAGGGTGTCGATCATGGCGTTTGTCTTCGCGTTGGCGATGGCGTAGATGGGATCGTTGAAGATGACTACTCCCGCCTTGCCATCTGAATCGGCCACGGCATACATCGCGGCAGCCTTGCCGACATCGGTCGGCTCAGTGGCGATATTGGTAAAAATCGGCAGATTAGGGTCAGGACCCGGTTTCCCCAGGGCATGCCAACCGACGATTTTGACACCCTTAGCCGCTATTGCCCTGATCGCATCCGCCTGCTCTAAGGCATCAACAGTACCGAGTACAATTCCATCCGGCTTTAAATCCACCGCCTGCTGTAGCGCTGCCGTTCTTCCAGTTGCGGTGCCCTGTCCGTCGATGATACGAAAACTCCATCCTATGGCCTTGGCCGCCTCTTCGGCTGCTCGACCAACCCCACATGCTCCGCCATTGTCTTGGCCTGCCGAGACGTAAATCACCATTTTATTGGGCTGTGCAATGGAGCCTGTGGTGGGGCCATCCCACGAAGGATGAGGCTTTGATATATTCGTCACATAGGCCTTCGCCTCCGCCACATAAGCATCCTGAGCCGCCGCCGCATTACAGACCAACGCGGCAACAACGCCAATCATCCCTATCAAAAACGGTTTGCTACTCATCCTATTCTCCTTAGGATTTGGCCCTAAATAACTTCCCGAAATAACCGTCGCTCGCCAAGCCGTTCGTGCTGAGCTTGTCGAAGCATGAACGGCTTGGCGCGGGTGAG
>JAQTYP010000351.1 GCA_028688235.1 Methylomonas sp. | reverse complement strand
GGATGCGTCGGAATCACTTACGTGGCTTGCAGTTTTTTTCCGTGCGATCCGGGAGCGCCGCTATTGGGTTCATGGCGTCAAATGGTTCACAATGCGTTTGGCGGGCTAGAATACGCCGGTGGCGGTCTGGGGTTGTTACTACTGGGGAAAGCCCGACGCGAAAACTACCAATTGGCCATAACACTCCAACTATCCGGACTATTGGTCTGGATGGGGTTGCTGTTAATGACAGTTCCAGGCCTGTTTGGTGTGCGCGGAGCAGTGCAACGCTTCAGCGAAGCGCTACTGTTTGGCTGGTTGGCTTGGGGAAGCATCAAACAACTCGCCAGCACTACGCCGCTATGGCCGGTATCCGACCGTTTTAATGAAGTGAACATCGCTGAAAAAAACCGATGAAGTACGAGTCGATTATCAAAATTATGAATCATCTAGTTTGAGTCAGCGACTGGATTTCCCAGGACGTTGAATGGCAGCTTATTGCATCGTAGCCGACATTTTGTGGAAAGCTTCGAATGGTCGCGGTAGGAATACCTGCCGACATTGAGCGCAAAGCGCCGAATGACAACTAGGGGTCGCCACGCGACTGTCCTCTCTTCGGATTCATCGCCGGAAAGCTGTCATTGAATTCCAATACCTGAAAGCGGCTGTTCGTCACTGTGTCCAACCGACCCATTCTTGCCACTAGCACCTCTCCAAACCGGCCAATCGGTCAAATTCAGATTCTTGGAACGGGAGGACTACAAAGCAGTCGTTGGCGACATCAACCAAGCAACCATTTTGCGACATTCAGGTAGCTGAAAAACATTGTTCACTAGCGTCTGGTTTGGATCATCAACCAGACGGTGGCTTAAGAAGGGATAAATTGGCATAACACGATAGCTATGTTATATTGTAACAATCAAAACTAGATACGCCATTTCCTCAATGACGCAACAAGCTGAAATGACTGAGCTGGAACACACGTCAACGATACATGACCATAGTGGTTGCCGTGAAAAAGCGATTCACACGGCAGAAAAATTGTGTAGTCAACGCGGAGTTCGCTTTACACCGATTCGTCGCGAGATACTCGAACTCATTTGGGAGAGCCATCGGGCTATCAAGGCGTATGATTTGCTTGACAGGATCAAACCCCATATGGGGTCCGCCAAACCGGCTACGGTGTACCGAGCACTGGATTTTCTGCTGGAACAAGGACTGATCCACAAAGTGGAGAGTCTGAATGCCTTCATGGGTTGCAGTTATTCAGATCATCGACATGACCAATTGTTGCTGGTATGCGTTCAATGTCATGAAGTCGAAGAAAGGCCGGGTGAGCGGGTGATGGAGGCCATTGCCATGGAACTCGAACAGGCGGCATTTACCATGCAACGCAAAGCCATTGAGATTCACGGTATCTGCGGCCGATGCGCATCATCATCATCATCATCTTCTCGCGCCGCCAACTAACCTAGCAAAACGGAACAAAGCTGTGTCTTATATAACTATCTACATGTAACGCTATAACATTATTTATCAATCAGCAATTTGGAACGACGATGTACAAAAAACTCGTATTACTGGCGGCATCAGGAAGCTTGGCCTTGCCTGCCCAAGCGGAAGAACAGCCAATTACGGAACTTGAGCCGGTAATTGTTACCTCTCCTTTACAATTGAAACCATCTGAAAGCGCTGTGCCGGTTACGATACTCAGCGACGATGAATTACGGATGAAGACCGGCCACAGCATTGGCGACACCCTAAAAAACGAACTGGGTATCAGCAGCCAGTCATTCGGTCCCGGCGTCGGCACACCGGTAATACGCGGGCAGGCTGGGCCAAGGGTTAGAGTGCTGAGCAACGGCATTGGCAGCAACGATGTCTCTGCGATCAGCCCCGATCATGCCACCAGCGTCGAGCCGCTGCTGGCCGAACGCATCGAGGTGTTACGCGGCCCGGCTACCTTGCTTTACGGCAGTGGCGCGATGGGCGGCGTGGTCAATGTCATCGACAACCGCATTCCTGGCAGCCGCTTCGACAAACTGCTCGGTGCGGCACTGGAACAACGCTTCGATTCGGCCTCTGATGAAACCAGCACGACGATGAAAGTGGAAGGCAGCAAAGACCACATCGCTTATCATCTGGACGGCTTTTACCGGCATAGGAATAATTTGGATATTGGCGGCAGCGGCATCGATACCGCCAAGGTAGCCATCACCGATCCATCGCTGGAAGTCGTTGACAACCCCAAAGGCTATTTGAACAACACCGGCGCCGAAGCCATCAGCGGTTCGGCCGGTCTATCCTGGGTTGGCGATAGCGGTTTTGCCGGTGCGTCGATCAACAACATCAATAACAATTACGGCATCGCCCCGGATGGCACCGGCGAAGAAACGGTACGGATTGCCATGCGGCAATCGAAATACGACTTTAAAAGCGAACTGAACAATCCATTCAAATTCGCCAAAAGCCTGCGCACCCGATTGGGTTACACCGATTACGAACACACCGAAATCGCCAATGGCGAGCCCGGCGCGTTTTTCACCAATCAGTCCTACGAAGGCCGAATGGAACTGACACACCAGGACATCGGCCCGCTGCGTGGCGCGGTCGGTTTTCAGGCCCAGGCCAGCGATTTCAACGCCATCGAGAAACTCACCGGCGACAGCATCGTGCCGCACTCGCTGATTAATAGTTACGGCGTATTTGCGGTGGAATCTTTCGACGCAGGCTCCGTCACCTATCAATTCGGCGCCCGCGTCGAACAAACCGACATCAACCCGGATGGCATGAATGGTCTAAGTTATACGCCGGTCAGTGCCTCGGCCGCCGCGCTGTGGAAACTGAATGACCGCAACAGTCTTAATCTGGCCATCACCCGTTCCTCACGGGCGCCGCAAGTACAAGAGTTATTGGCCAACGGCTTCCATGATGCTACCCGCAGCTACGAAATCGGCAGCCTGGGTTTAAAGGAAGAAACGGCGTACAACCTGGATCTGGGCTATCGCTTTAAAACCGACTGGATGCGTGCCGAATTCGATCTGTTCCACAACTGGGCGACCAACTACATCACCCAGCAACGTAATGGTGACTATGTCGATCAAGACGGCACCGATGCCTGCGCACCCGTCTGCACCATTCCCGTGGTCATCAGCAGCCAGCAAGACGCCATTTTCAAAGGCTACGAAGCCAAACTGATCTTTCCGATGATGGAAAACCATTTTGGCCTGCTGGAACTGACGATGTTTAGCGACTACACTCGCGGCGAATTCAAATCCGGCGGGGATGTGCCGCGCATGCCGCCATTACGTTATGGTTTGCAACTGGATTACAACCAGGACCAACTGTCCAGCTATCTGCGTTTGACGCGCGCCGACGACCAGCCGCATGTCGGTGAGTTTGAAACCTCGACGGCCGGCTACTTTTTGCTGAATGCCGGTGTCAACTATCAAATTAAAGCCTCTCAGGACGCCAAGTTGATGGTTTTCGCCAAGGGCAACAATCTGTTGGACGCAAACATCCGCAATTCGACCTCTTATTTGCGTAACTTTGCCCCGGAAGCAGGACGTGGAGCGGAAGTGGGATTTAGAGTCAGTTATTAGACCCAGGCTAGCAAGGCGCTGTCGTCCTGACGAGACAGCGCCATTTTAACAAACACCAATTGTTACAATATAACATCGCCATGACAACACATCAGACTCCGCTCGACACACAGCAACCCCCATTACCGGTGACGATCTTGTCCGGTTTTCTCGGTGCAGGTAAAACCACTTTGCTGAACCATATTCTCAATAACCGTGAACATCGCCGGGTGGCGGTGATTGTCAACGACATGAGCGAAGTCAATATCGACGCGGCCCTGGTCAAAAACGAAGTGTCACTGAATCGCGGCCAGGAAAAGCTGGTCGAAATGAGCAACGGCTGCATTTGCTGCACCCTGCGAGAGGACTTGCTGATCGAGGTCGGCAACTTGGCCAGGGAAGGCCGCTTTGATTATCTGGTGATCGAATCGACCGGCATCGCCGAACCTTTGCCCATCGCAGAAACCTTTACTTTCCGAGACGAACAAGGCCTCAGCCT
>JAQTYP010000350.1 GCA_028688235.1 Methylomonas sp. | reverse complement strand
CTTTCAACAGCAGCCTTTCCATGTTTCTTGTTAACGCCATGCGCCCGAAGGGCGCTTACTTTGCTCAGGACGAACGGGAAAATCCTTGTAATCCGAAACAGGGAAGTTATTTGTAACCATATCCTTAGGAAGGAGCATGAAGTAACTTCTTCAAAATCGGAAAGAGGGTTCAGTGACTCGATTGGCAGGTGTCGGCGGCAGGGGATAGCCGCCGCCAAGCCAACATGGACGTATTCACGGCGTTCTGTCGAGCGAGTCACCGAACCGCCACAATGCTTACTGTTTCGAGAAGTTGTTTTGCGCATATTCCTTAGGGACGGTAATCTCCATAGTCACGGATTCAGGATGGAGTAAATGCGTGTATCTACATGATCTGGGCATTGTCTGCGCGCTAGGCGCGGGCAAATCGGAGGTTTTGCAGGCTTGGCTGGATGTCGGGCGCCCTTGGTCCGAGCCGGCGCCGTGGCGATCTGGCGGCATTCGGGCTTTTTGCGTTTCAGCTGAATTGCCGGTCGTTCCGCAGCGTCTTAATCAATACGCTTGCCGGAATAATCGCCTGTTAATGGCGGCCGTCACTCAGATCGAAAGCGCCGTGCAGGAAGCGATAAGGCGCTATGGGACGGAGCGTATCGGCGTCGTGCTGGCTACGAGCACATCCGGTATCGCCGAAGGCGAGGAGGCGCATCGAGGATTGTTGGCGAAAGGCCTCATGCTGGATGATTATCACTATAAGCAGCAAGAATTGGGCGGTGCGGCGGAATTTTTGAGCCGTTATCTGGAGGTGCGCGGGCCGGCTTTTACGGTGTCGACGACCTGCTCGTCCAGCGCCAATGCGCTGGCTTCGGCCAGACGTATGTTGCGTCTGGGTATTTGCGATGCGGTGATAGTGGGCGGCGCCGATAGTCTGTGTCGCACGACCTTGGAAGGCTTTTCCGCTTTGGGAGCCGTCAGTCATGACGCCTGTAACCCGTTCAGTAAAAATCGCGACGGTACGCTGATAGGCGAAGGCGCTGCCGTGTTTTTGATGAGCCGCGATCCGTCTGCCATTGCCTTGTTGGGTGTAGGCGCCAGTGCCGACGCCCATCATATCTCGGCGCCGCGTCCGGATGGTGCCTGCGCTTATGCGGCCATGCAGGCAGCGTTGAATGGCGCAGGCTTGAGTCCGGAATCGGTCGATTACATCAATCTGCACGGCACGGCCACTGTGCAAAACGATGCGATGGAAAGCCGGGCGGTCTACCAATTGTTCGGTAACAGGGTTGGTTGCAGTTCCAGCAAGGCGAGCACGGGGCATTGTCTGGGCGCGGCTGGTGCCATCGAAGCCGGTTTGTGCTGGCTGTTGTTGTCTGAACTCAATACCGAAAGCTTATTGCCTATGCATCTGTGGGACGGCGAGTCCGATCGGACCTTGCCGGGGCTCAATTTCGTTACGCTGGAAAATCGGCGGCTTAAGCGAATACAATACTGCCTTAGCAACTCGTTTTCTTTCGGAGGTAACAATGTATCCTTGCTCATCGGGCGTCGCTGAATCGCCGGCGGATTTCCCGTATGCCGTAGAATCATTGTTGCCGCAGTCCGGAACTATGGTGTTGGTCGATAAGGTGCTCGAGGCGGGGGAAGGGCATATCGTCGTCGAAATGACCGTACGCGACGACGGCTTGTTTTCCGGGCCCGATCATACCGTGCCGGCATGGGTAGGGTTGGAATACATGGCGCAGGCCGTGGCCGCCTATTCCGGTTATCAACGCAAGCGCCGCGGATTGGACATCGAGTTGGGGTTTTTATTGGGAACCCGTTTTTATCAATGCTCTGTCGGCGAATTTAAATGCGGCGCCAAACTCGAAATACGGGCGGAAAAAATCATCGAGGCCGCCAACGACATGGCTGTTTTCGATTGCCGCCTGACCGGAGAGGGCGTCGAAGCGACTTCCAAACTCAATCTATTGATGCCGCAAGATACCCAAAAATTTCTGACTGAAAAAGGAATATGAATCGAAAAGCGATATTGGTGACGGGCTCCAGCCGCGGAATCGGCAAGGCCATTGCGTTGCGCTTGGCTAAGGAAGGTTACGATGTGGTCGTGCATTGCCGTAGCCGTTTGGCGGAAGCGGAATCAGTGCAAGACGAAATCGAGCAGTTGGGCAGGCAATGCCGAGTGTTGAGCTTCGATCTGTCCGATCGCGATACCGTAAAAACGACGTTGATGGCCGATATCGAAGCCCACGGCGCTTATTACGGCGTGGTTTGCAATGCGGGTCTGGCCAGGGACAATGCTTTTCCGTTGTTGAGCGGCGACGATTGGGATCAGGTGCTGCGCAGCAATCTGGACGGTTTTTACAACGTGTTGAATCCCATCGTGATGCCTATGGTGCAGCGGCGCCAACCGGGGCGCATCGTCACACTGTCTTCGGTATCCGGCTTGATAGGCAATCGCGGCCAAGTCAATTACAGCGCGGCCAAGGCCGGCATCATCGGTGCGACAAAGGCCTTGGCGCTGGAATTGGCCAAGCGCAAGATCACGGTCAATTGCGTCGCGCCAGGGTTGATAGAAACCGATATGCTGGAGGGGGTGCCGCTAGACGAGGCGATCGCGGCGATACCTGCCAGACGCATGGGAAGGCCGGAGGAAGTGGCGGCGTTGGTGGCGTTTTTGATGTCGGACGATGCGGCTTATATCACGCGCCAAGTCATTTCGGTCAACGGAGGCTTGTGTTGATACGCCGCGTAGTCGTCACCGGCATGGCCGGTTTCTCGCCGATAGGCAACGATTGGAACGAGATTCGGGCTAATTTGGCCGCCAAACGTTCCGGCATTCGGCACATGGCCGACTGGGACAAATACAACGGTTTGCTGACCCGATTGGGCGGGCCTGTCCAAGGTTTCGAATTGCCCACCCATTACAATCGCAAAAATACCCGTAGCATGGGGCGGGTTTCGCTTCTGGCGACAAGAGCAACCGAATTGGCCTTAAGCGATGCCGGTTTGCTGGGCGATCCCGTGATCGGTAGCGGCCGTACCGGCGTGTCTTACGGTTCGTCGGTCGGTTCTACCGCGGCGATCGCCGATTTCGGCAATATGTTGCTGAATCACGATATCGGCAATCTGAATGCCACCACTTATTTGAAGATGATGGGGCACACGACGCTGGCGAATATCGCGGTGTTTTTTCAAGTGCGCGGTCGCATGCTTCCCGCCGTTAGCGCCTGTACTTCCGGCAGTCAGGCCATCGGTTTTTCCTACGAGGCGATCAAGTTCGGGCAGCAGGACGTCATGTTGGCGGGCGGTGCGGAAGAGTTGTGTCCGACGATGGCCGCGTTATTCGACGCCTTGTATGCCGCCAGTACCCGAAACGACGAACCGGAAAAAACGCCCAGGCCTTTCGACCGCGACCGCGACGGCCTGGTCATCGGCGAAGGCGCTTGTACCCTGGTATTGGAGGAGCTGGAGCACGCCCGTCGGCGCGGCGCAAAGATCTATGCGGAGATAACGGGCTTTGCGACCAACGCCGATGGCGCCCATGTTACTTCGCCGACCGCGGACACTCAAATGATCGTGATGCGTTCGGCGTTGGAGAACGCCGGAATAGCGGCGGATCGCATCGATTACGTCAGCGCTCACGGTACTGCTACCGAACAAGGCGATATTGCCGAGAGCCATGCGACCGAGGCCGTGTTCGGCTGCAAGGTGCCCGTCAGTACGCTGAAGGGCTATACCGGTCATACCCTGGGCGCCTGCGGTGCACTGGAATCCATGGTGGCTATTTCGATGATGCGCGAGGGCTGGTTTCATCCCAATCTGAATCTCGAGCATATCGATCCGCGTTGTGCGGACTTGGATTATCTCGTAGGCGACGGCCGCTCGATAGCAGCCGAGTACGTCATGAACAACAATTTTGCTTTTGGCGGCATCAATACCGCCTTGATTTTTCGCCGCTGGATAGCTTGAGGTTAGGATCATGAGTATCCCGCAGGGTTGTCGGGAGCGGGATGGCGGCGAAGCTGAATTGTGTTTTTCGCTGAAGCATTGGGTTTTATGGCAATCCGAGGCGCCTTCCTCGCACCGGCACTG
>JAQTYP010000349.1 GCA_028688235.1 Methylomonas sp. | reverse complement strand
CTTTCTGACGCCGCAAATGTTCCATAGCCGACAAACTGTATTCTTCTATTGGCGCTTCAGGTACAGCAGCACATGCACCCAGCAAAAAAATCAGCACCCAATAAATCGAACCTCGAATCATGGCTCGACCGACAAAAACCGCTGTTTAAACTTCAACAAGTATTCATCATCCGGAAATTTATTAAAAATCGGCTCAACGAATTCTTTCGCCTCCTTCTCTCGCCCCATAACCCACAATACTTCGGCAATATGCGCGGCGATTTCGTTTTCAGGTTGCTTGGCATACGCTTTTCTTAACGATTCCAGAGCCTGTTCATACTGACCACGCTTGAACAGCAGCCAACCATAACTATCGATTATGACAGCCTCGTCCGGCTGCAAACGTAACGCCTGAAGCAAATATTTCTCTGCTTCATCATAACGCTGAGTCCTGTCCGTCAGCGTATAGCCCAACGCGTTAAGCGCCCCGACATCATCGGAATTTTTTTCCAGAATCTTGCGCAAATCGGACTCCAACACATCCAGCTTGTCCAATTTCTCCGCGATCAATGCGCGTGCATACAGCACATCCCGATTATCGGGCGCGTCTTTGAGGGCGACAGTCAACACATCATAAGCCTCCTGTTGCTTGCCCCATTGATTGTAAAGCTCTGCCTTCAACAATAAAACCCGCAAATGCTGATCGGGATACTTGCCATCCATCTTTTTGATACGCGCCTCCGCCTCCTCCAAGCGCTTTTGACTCAACAGCAAAGAAGCCGCCGCCATATCGGCCTCAAAACCAAAACCACTAGCCTCCGCTCTATCGAACCATTTCAACGCCTTATCGAGCCGCTGCTGATCGGCTTGAAGCTTACCCAGATAAAAACTTGCACGCCCTTCCCATTCTGGATTGCCGAGCAATTTCTCCAAATAATGCTCGGCTTTATCGACCTGACTTTGCTGAACATGAATCAATGCCAATGTAAACAGCGCCTCACCATCGTCAGGCGTATCATCCAGAACCGACTGGCACAGACGAATGGCATCGTCATAAGCCCTGACATCGACCAATACTTCCAGTAATAATTTTCTCAGCTGCCTGTCGTCGGGCGCTTGTTTGACCGCCTTTTCCAGGTATTCCCGCGCCTTACCCATATCACCGGCACGCCCCGCCAGCTGCGCCTGAAATATAATCGCTTTGTTCCAATCGGGTTGCAGCTCGAGCACTTTGGTGATTTTCTGCTGAGCCATTTCGTTGTCATGCAATACCGAAGCGAGCACCGCCTGTAAAAACAACAGGCCCGTTTGATCCGGATGACGCTCAACCAATTCATCGAGCACTTCGAAAATAAATTGAGTACGCCCTTCTTTTTCTAGCGATTTCAGCATTTCCAGCATTCCGCCTTCGAATCCGGCAGGATCATCCATGAAAACGGCATCCAGATTGTCCACAGCAGATTTACGATCGGCATTTTTGATCGCAAGCAATGCGGCAAATTTCCTGGCGCCTAAATTTTGCGGTTCTTTAGACAGCCAAATCTCTAACGCCTCACGCGTGCGCCTCTCATCCTTCAGGAACATGCCAATTTTGACCGCGCGCTCGGCAATTCTCGGGTCATCGACCCGTTTTGCCGCTTGCAAATAGGCATCTAAAGCCAGATCGTATTGATTCCTCTGCCCGGCCAATTCAGCCGCCATCAGCAGATACAGCACCTCTTCATCAATGACAGTATTGGTGTTGTCTCGGGGCGCAAGCGCCTCTTGAGGCGTCATTTTCGATTCAGCTTCAGGCTGAGCTTCCGGTGAAAGGGCACACCCCGACAACGAGCATATTAATGCCGCACTTATCCATTTATTCATGCAATTCAAAGGACCCGCTTTGGTAAAATTGTCGCTATAGATTATCAGAAAAACGGCTTAGTTCAGACTACCCATTGATTCTATTTGGACAAAAACAGTGCAATACTTAAAATAAGCGCATCTTAAATAGGCTATATACCGACATAATGACTCTTCTTGCCGTAGGGATAAATTACAACACTGCGCCGGTGGCAATCCGGGAACGCTTGGCATTCCCGGCGGACATACTCGATGGCACGCTGAAAAATCTGCGCAATGTCCGGAACATTTCCGAAGCCGCCATTCTATCGACATGTAATCGCACGGAATTTTATTGCCTTACAGAAAGCGAAGACCAAACGCCGCTAATCGATTGGATAGCCGAAACCAAAATCATCAAAACCAGCGAATTTACGCCGTATTTATACAGCTATCAGGACAGCCAGTCCATTCGCCATATGTTCAGGGTCGCCTGCGGGCTGGACTCCATGATACTCGGCGAGCCGCAGATCCTCGGCCAGATGAAAACCGCCTATCAAGCCGCGAACCAAGCCGGTACGCTGGGCAAACAACTCGGCAAATTATTCCAATACACGTTTTCCGCGGCCAAAAAAGTGCGGACGGACACCGCGATAGGTTCCAGCCCCGTTTCGGTGGCATTTGCCGCCGTACAACTGGCCCAGCAAATTTTCGACAAACTGTCCGAGCAAACCGCCCTGTTAATCGGTGCGGGCGAAACCATAGAATTGACCGCCCGCCACCTGTATCAACACGGCATCGGCCGCATCATCATCGCCAACCGCACATACGACAAGGCTCACGCTTTAGCCGCCCAGTTCGACGGTTACGCGATTGCGCTATCGGAATTGCCCAACCATTTGGCCGAAGCCGACATCGTCGTGTCGTCCACCGCCAGCCAATTGCCTATACTGGGCAAAGGCAGGGTCGAAAGCGCGATCAAAAAGCGCAGACATAAGCCCATGTTCATGGTCGACTTGGCCGTGCCGCGTGACATAGAAGCCGAGGTCGAACAACTCAGCGACGTATATTTATACACGGTCGACGACTTGCAGAACACCATCAATCAAAATTTGGACTCGCGGCGGAGGGCTGCCGAACAAGCCGAAGAGATCATCGACACCCAAGTCGAGCATTTCCTGGCCTGGCTGCGTTCCCAAGGCGCCCAGGAAACAATACGGGATTACCGCCAACAAGCCGAGTTCACCAGGGACGAAGCCCTGCAAAAAGCTTTGCAGCAGCTCGGCACAGGTCAACCTCCAACCGAAGTACTGCAGCGCTTGGCCCATACCTTGACCAACAAGCTGATACATACCCCTTGCGCTCAATTACGCGAGGCGGGCGCCAACGAACGGCACGATCTAATCGCCGCTTCGCGCGAAATCTTTAAATTACGCTAAACCCCATGAAACCATCGATAAAGACCAAATTGGAATCCTTAAGCGAACGCTTCGAGGAAATAACCGCCCTGCTCAGCCTGCCGGAAGTTCAGAGCAATCAAAACCAATTTCGCAGCCTGGGCCAGGAGTATGCCCAGTTAGAACCCATCGTAGCCTGTTACAAAGCCTATCAGGATAACGAGGCCAACCTGGAATCGGCGCGGGAAATGGCTAAAGACAGCGACCCCGACCTCAGGGAAATGGCCAAGGAAGAAATCAACGAAGCCGAAGGCAGGCGCGAACAATTGGAACAGGATCTACAAATCCTGCTTTTACCCAAAGACCCTAACGATAATCGCAATGTGTTTTTGGAGGTCAGGGCCGGCACCGGCGGTGACGAGGCGGCGATATTCTCCGGCGATTTGGCGCGCATGTATCAGCGTTACGCCGAACGCCAAGGCTGGCAAACCGAAATCATCAGCGAAAATCCCGGCGAGCATGGCGGTTATAAGGAAGTTATCCTGCGCTTATCGGGTCGTGATGTTTACGGCCAGCTTAAGTTCGAATCTGGCACCCACCGCGTACAACGAGTGCCGGCAACCGAATCGCAAGGCCGCATCCACACTTCGGCCTGCACCGTCGCGATCATGC
The DNA here is from genome assembly GCA_028688235.1 of Methylomonas sp. Classification (GTDB taxonomy): domain Bacteria; phylum Pseudomonadota; class Gammaproteobacteria; order Methylococcales; family Methylomonadaceae; genus Methylomonas. The sequence continues at coordinate 201 of JAQTYP010000349.1, read as the reverse complement.
CGGAAGTCGATGAAGTCGATGCCATCGATATCAATCCGGCAGACCTCAAAGTTGATACCTTCCGCGCCTCAGGAGCCGGCGGGCAGCATATCAATAAAACTGAATCTGCCATACGCATTACCCATGTCCCGACTGGCACGGTAGTGGAATGTCAGGACGAGCGGTCTCAGCACAAAAACCGCGCCAGAGCCATGTCTTTAC
>JAQTYP010000348.1 GCA_028688235.1 Methylomonas sp. | reverse complement strand
CTGGGCGCTGGTCACGCCCAACACCGCCATGCTCAACACGGCGCCGTTCAGTAATGTCTTCAATTTCATTCGATGTTCCTGTTAGTTCATGGACAAGGCGGTCTCGGGTTCGTCCAGCAACGGAATGCCTTCCGCTTCCAGCAACTCCTCGATGTCGTCTTGCTGTTCTTTGACGATGTTGTTCAACTGCGCCAGCAAGGCGGTATCGCCCTTGCGGACGCCGATCGCCGTGCTGTACTGAAAGCCGACTTTCTCGCCATCGGCGCGCTTGGCGTTGTCCGGGATCACGGTCATGGTCAGCGGCGTGGCCGAGGCTTTCACGTAACGCGCGGCCGCCGGGCCCCACAAAATGGCGATCTCGGCCTTGCCCGACGCGACTTCGTTAACCAGTTTGTCGTTGTCGTACTTGACGTACTGGTTACGTTTGGACTTGAAGCCGGCCAATTCCTGTTGGTAGTTGAACATGTCGTTATAACGGCCGATCGCCCGCAACATGGTCTCGGCCGGCGTGCCGGGCGCGAAGGCGATGCGCTTGGCGGTCTTCAGCGCCGGACTATCCCAGCTTTGTAAATCCAAGCCGTCCTGTTCGCGACTGACGAACACGTAGCCGGAACGGTAGTACGGCGCGGTGGTCAGCAAGCGCGGGTCGCCGGCATCGACGCCCATTACCACGTCGCACAAGCCTTTATCCAGATAGTCGCGGATGAAGTAACGCGGATCGGTCCAGGTCACGGTTTCCAGCTTGCGGCCCAGTTGTTCGGCGACGTATTGCGCCAGCTTGTTTTCGAAGCCTTCGCCGTTTTTATTGGAGTAAGGCATTTCGTTTTCCGCCGTGCAGACCTTCAAGGCCGGCGGCTCGGCTTGAGCCGTGGCAAAGCCGATGCTCAGCGCCAAAGTGGTAAAAATGCGGGTTGTTGTGTTCATTGATGTTTGTCAATTCGTTAATTTACGGTATGGTTCTCACGCTCCAGCGCGGGAACCTGCTCAGAGACGCTCCTGCGTCCCGAACCGCGGAGCGGCTCAGAGTACGTTCCCACGCGGAGCGTGGGAACGATGAACCGTACCTACAGCGCGAACACCATCACGCCGCCGCCCATTTGGGTGTAGTGCGCCAATTCCTTGAACGCACCGACAGCACCCAAGCCAGCGGTCGGGTCGGCCAGGTCGAATACCAAGCCAACGCCGGGCCAGCCGCCTACACCGTAATAAATCGCAACGTACTGTTTGTTGTTGTGTTTATAGGTGATCGGGTGACCGATGACGCCGGAAGGCAGTTTGAACTTCCACAGCTCTTCGCCGGTTTTGGAATGTCTAGCCTTGATGTAGCCGTCCAGCGTGCCGTAGAACACCAAGTCGCCGGCGGTGGCCATGGTGCCGCCCCACACCGCGAATTTCTCCTGAACTTCCCATTCCATTTTGCCGGTTACACCATTCATCGCCTTGACTTGACCCAGCGTGCCTTTAGGACCCGGATACATGTTCAAGGTCGCGCCGACGAAGAACTGACCCGCGCGGTAAGGCAGCATGAACGGTTCCCAATCCATGCAGATGTGGTTGACGCCCATGAAGAACAGTTGCTTGTTCGGATCGTAGGATTCGATGCCCTGGTTGTGGTAACCCATCGCCGACGGGCAGATGCCGGTGGCTTGGTGGTCCATGTGGGTCGAATATTCCGGATCGCGCACCGGCAGGCCGGTTTTCAGGTCGACTTTCTTGACCCAGTTGACGGTTTCGTCGATCTTGAAGGCATTGATCAGATCGCCGTTCTCGCGGTCCAGGGTATAGACCAGACCGTTACGGTCAGGGTGGGTCAGCAATTTACGCTTCTTGCCATCCACCACTTGTTCGGACAAGCCCATGTAGTTGACGCCGGCGTAGTCCCATTCGTCGTGCGGGGTTTTTTGGTAGCCGAACTTGGCTTCGCCGCTGTTGATGTCGCGGCCCCAGATGGTCATGGTCCATTTGTTGTCGCCGGGACGCATGGTTTCGTTCCAAGGCGCCGGGTTGCCGGAGCCGTAGTACAACATCTCCAGGTCGCTGTCGTAAGCGTACCAACCCCAGTTGGTGCCGCCGCCGATTTTCCAGGCGTCGCCTTCCCAGGTTTTCAGACCCAGACCGAACTGGCCGTAGTGCGGGTTGGCGCTGTTGAAGTCTTTCGCCAGCTTGATGTCTTCGTCGGGGCCGGTGGCATAGACGCGCCAGGCTTGCTTGCCATCCTTGATGTTGTAAGCGGTGGCGTAGCCGCGCACGCCCAGCTCGGCGCCGGAAGTACCGACGATGACCTTATCCTTGGCGACGAAAGGCGCCACGGTCAGAGTCGAACCCATCGCGATGTCGGAGTTTTCCATCTTCCACAGCAATTCGCCGTTCTTGGCGTTCAATGCGACGACGTGACCGTCCAACTGGTTCAGGAAGATGGTCGCCGGATAATCCTTACCGGCCGGCGCATAGGCCAGGCCGCGGTTGACGACGTCGCAGCAGGCCACGGCACGGGCCGCCGGGTTTTGCTTGGGTTTGAATTGCCAGAGGATTTTATCGGGCTCGTCCAGGCTGATCGCGAATACGTTGTTCGGATACGGGGTATGCACGTACATGATGCCATCGACGACCAGCGGGCCGCCTTCATGACCATTCAACACGCCGGTCGAGAACGACCACGCCACTTTCAGGTTTTTGACGTTGTTGGCGTTGATGTCGATCATTTCGCTGAAATGGGTGGCGCCGTAGTCCTTGGTCTGCATGACCCAGTTGGTGTTTTGCTTGGACAGCTGTTCCAGTTCCTTATTGGCCTGCGCCGGTTGCGCCACGGCCAGCATGCCGCCGGCCATCAGGGCGGCAGCCCTTCCGGCTACGCGCAAATCGAGTTGTTGCATGATTCCTCCAGGTTTTATAGCTATGAAAGTTGCGTGGTTGCGGCGATCGAAAACGGTGGTTAATAAGGCTTTCTTGATCAACTGCATCACAAGTCTCGAGCCCCCAACCACGCTGGGCGGAATGATATAGACCGGCGGCGGGGAGTCGTTACGGAAGAAGTCGCGAAGTGACAGGGAAAACAGCGAAAAAACACCTGGAAATATTCCCTTTGGCCTAGGTCGTGTCCTGTCTGAAAATCAGGAAAAGCTCCCAATGGTTTTAAAGGCGATAAGTCGGCATCATAAAAAAGGCGCCGCCCGGCGTAGCGCAGGGCTTGGTCTTTATCGTGATAATTATCTGGAGTTGAATGGGTGTCGAACAAAATTAACGTCCTGCTGGTCGATGACCATGCCGTCGTTCGAACCGGCTATAAAACGTATTTGTCGTTCTCCGAACGTATCGGAGAGATTTATGAAGCGGATCGCGGCGAAACGGCTTGCCAGCTGTACTCGCGCCTGTTGCCGGATGTCGTCGTGATGGATTTGTCGATGCCGGGGTTGGGCGGATTGGAAAGCGTGCGTAGACTGATCAACAGGCATCCCAGCTGTAAAATCTTGGTATTCAGCATCCATAACGAATTGGTCTACGTGACTCGCTCTATCAAGGCCGGTGCTAAGGGTTACATCACCAAAAGTAACGCGCCGGAAACGCTGGTGACCGCGGTGTGCATGATCGCCGAGGGTGGCACCTTTGTGGAGCCCAGTATCGCTCAACAACTGGCGGTCAGTGTCGCAACGGAGATGGATGAGTCGGCTAAAATCAAATCCTTGTCGCCGCGCGAATTCGATATTTTTTGTTTGTTGGCCACCGGCATGAGCACTCGGGAAACCGCCGAAAGCCTGTGTTTGAGTTACAAAACCGTTTGCAATCACAGCACGACGATTAAGGAAAAACTGGGCATCAAAACGCTATCCGAGCTGGCGCTGTTAGCCAGCCGTCACGGCATAGTCAAAAGCGCCGGCGGCTAAGCGGCACGCCATTTCGCTCTCGGGCGATTTCATGCAATGCGCTGCCTTGCCGGACGTAAGTCAGTGTAAAACGCTTAAAGGGGGTGTAAGCCGGAACCCCAGAAAATTTTGTCACCCTAATTCCAGTCCTTCCACTAGGGCATCCAAATCTATGAGTTTCCCGTCGTCTTGAAAGGTATAGTGCCCATTCAACAGGATGTGCC